>JANYGE010000383.1 GCA_025362535.1 Hyphomicrobiales bacterium | reverse complement strand
GATCGGGCCAAACACTTCACGCGAGAGCATATCAAGCGATGGCACTTCAAAAATAGCAGGAGCAACATAGGTGCCTTTGCCGCAAATCTCTGGCATTGGCAGTTCAAATATAAGCTTGGCTTTGTTGGTCATTGAAGCTTTGTGTTTTTCCAATCCGGCCTGCGCTTCATCATCAATCACCGGACCAATATCAGTGCCGTAATCCAACGGATCACCGATACGAAGTTCCTGCAATGCGCCTTGCAACATTTCAATGACCCTGGGCGCTATATCCTTCTGTACAAATAAAATCCGTGCTGCTGAGCAGCGTTGACCAGCACTGTCAAAAGCCGAAGCCAAAACATCGCGCACGGCTTGCTCAGGCAATGCCGATGAATCAACAATCATCGCATTCATGCCGCCCGTCTCGGCAATCAAAACCGGAATAGCACCTTCACGATTGGCTAAAGCACGGTTGATCAAACGCGCCGTTTCATTTGACCCCGTAAAAGCGACACCCGCCAATGCCGGATATTGCAACAGCACCGCACCAATGCGTGCCCCATCGCCTGGCAGGAACTGCAACACCTGCGCAGGCACACCCGCTTGATGCAGAAGCTTGACAGCATGCCAGGCCACCAAGGGAGTCTGCTCAGCAGGCTTTGCGGCAACGGCATTGCCTGCAGCCAGTGCCGCAGCGACTTGGCCTGTAAAAATCGCCAACGGAAAATTCCACGGAGAAATACAGGCAAAAACACCACGACCATGTAAAGTGAGCTCATTGCTTTCACCCGTCGGCCCCGGCAGGATTACCGGATTGGAAAATTGCGCCCGCGCCTGTGCAGCATAATAGCGTAGAAAATCCACCGCCTCGCGCAAATCACCCAGAGCATTGTCAATTGTCTTGCCCGCTTCACGCACCAGCAGTGCCATCAAGTTATGCGTATCTGCTTCAAACAAATCGGCAGCGCGCTCCAAAATATCAGCCCGCGCTTCACCACCCAAAGCATCCCATTCAGGCTGCGCCTTAGCTGCGGAATCCATAGCCCGCAAAACGCTAGCGTCACTCGCCTCCGCCATAGTACCAACTTTCACTTTGCGATCATGCGGCGAGTAAATCTGGCGCAGCGGCCCATCGCGCAAAACTTCGCCGTCAACCACAGCGCCCGCATCAATCACTTTTTTCAACGCAGTTTCGATTCCAGTATAAACATGAGCACGATCGCTGTTCCGCCAAAGGGGAAGACCCGCCGAATTGATGCGTGGTGCAAACACATCGCGCGGTGCTGCAATGCGCGAATTGGGAATGCTGACCAACTTAGAAATTTCCGAAATCGGATTGGCCACGATATCATCAAGCGGCGCATCATCATCGGCAATGCGATTGACGAAAGATGTGTTTGCCCCATTCTCCAAAAGCCTGCGGACCAGATAAGCGAGTAAATCCTTGTGGCTACCAACGGGTGCGTAAATGCGAACAGTGCGGCGCGCCACCACATCGTCATAAAGCGCTTGGCCCATGCCATGCAGGCGTTGAAATTCAAATTTATGCGAGGGGCCTGCCATCACTGTAATCGCTGCAACTGTTTGCGCATTATGCGTGGCAAATTGCGGATAGAATGCATTTGGTTGGCCCAACATGTAGCGCGCACAGGCGAGATAGCTCACATCAGTTGAAACCTTGCGCGTGAATACCGGAAAATTCTCCAATCCCGCTTCTTGCGCGCGTTTAATTTCCGTATCCCAATAAGCCCCCTTCACCAGGCGCACCGGAAGCACCCGGCCTGAAAGCCTCGCCACCGCCGCCAGCCATTCCAGCGCAGGTTTGGCTCGCCGCCCATAGGCTTGAACGGCAAGCCCCAAACCATTCCAACCGCTCAGACTTGGCGCTGACGCCAAACGCCCAAATAACTCCAAAGAAATATCAAGCCGCGCCACTTCTTCTGCATCAATGGTCAAGCCCAGATTCTGTGCCTTGGCTTGCTCTGCCAAACCAAGCACAGCCACATATAATTCCGCTAGCGCAACAGCCGCCTGCTTTTCCTCATAGCGCGGATGCAAGGCTGAGAGTTTCACAGAGAGCAAGACATTAGCAAACACATCATTAGATGCACCCTGCCCCATGGCCGTGAGCGCATTTT
>JANYGE010000300.1 GCA_025362535.1 Hyphomicrobiales bacterium | reverse complement strand
CCGCGCCCGAGGCTCCAACACACGCATGCCAATCTCTTCAAGCACAGTAAGAGCCGCATCGTGAATGGCCATGAGATGATCTGCACTTAAAATTTCAATAGGCGCATAGGGCCGAGACAGCAGCTTCCAAGGGCGCTGACTAATGCCACCCACCTTGCGTTGCGGACGGCCGACCCGCCGACGCTCATGCGGCTCGGTCATAGCGCTGGCTCTCCAATTGGACGCTCTCGGCGCAGGGGTGCATTTGTTTTATCATTGCCAAATTCACGCGCATATTCATGCCCACTGTAAACCGCATCGGCTATCGATGATGGCGCAAGACAATCGCCAATTCTTGTTAGGGATTCGAAATTTCCATACTGCAATGTATTAGCGAGATTATCCTGTGGGATCCGCCCTGTGACGAGAATAAGGGTTCCACTGGCGAGAATCATTTCACGGCCTGTATAGACACAAGTCAGACGCACATCATTAGATGTGTGAGCCACAAGGTGGTGTGACAGCACCAGCTTTACTCCTAAATCCATCAACCGCTTTTGAACGAAAAACTGCTCATCGGTCATCACGGTCCAGGAAGAAGCGGTTGCCATTGGGGTCACAAGTGTCACATCATGGCCTTGCATTCTGAGCTTTTCGGCAAGTGCGCCTCCCATGAAATAATGCTCGTCGTCATAAACCACCACAGGGCCTTTAATGTTTGCACCCTTGAAATAATCATCAGGTGTAATTGCATTGAGAAAATCTCCGCCTTCCTCATGCACCACGCCAACACCATCACGCCGCCACATGCTGCCCGTGGCCAGCACAATGTGATTGGCGCCAAAATCCTTGATATCTCCTGCCGTCATCGCACTGCCGCGATAAATCTCAACATTGGGCAGCTTGGAAATCATGTGCTCGCGATAATCACGCACACGAATCCAATTTCCAAGACCAGGCAGGGTGGATTCATTTAACAGACGGCCACCCAGCGTATTTTGTTTCTCCGCTAGGGTCACATCATAGCCACGTTGACCAAGAGCAAGCGTCGCTTCAAGCCCAGCTGGCCCGCCGCCTATCACCAGTATTTTTGATGATGTGTGTTTGGGGGCAATATGGATTGGATGCCACCCACGCCGCCACTCCTCCGCAATGGTAGGGTTCTGCGTGCAACGCAAATGCACCGCTTCATTGTTGGCGGCTCGGCAGATGTTGCAACCGATGCATTCACGGATTTCATCTTCGCGTCCCTCATTGATTTTTGTGGGCAAGAAGGGATCGGCAATGGAGGGACGCGCAGCGCCAATAAAATCCTGGATGCCGCGCTTGATCTGGCTCACCATGGTATCCGGCGAGGTAAACCGCCCCACGCTGACAACTGGTTTTGAGGTTAGCCCCTTTACGAATGACACATAGGATTCCTGAAATCCTTCAGGACTGAAGCGTGAGGATTTTGAATCATTTCCAAGGCTTCCCGCCACATTCACATCCCAAAGATCAGGAAGCTCCGCCAGCAGAGCAACCGTCTCGCGGCCCTCGCCTTCCGAGGTAATGCCATTGGGTCCATGCAGCTCATCAACAGCCAATCGCAGGGCCACAGCACATGTATCTCCAACAGCATCCTTGGTGTCCTCAAGCATTTCCTTGAGCAGGCGCACACGATTTTCCAGCGAACCGCCATATTCATCGCTGCGGTCATTGCTGCGCCGCGACAGAAACTGGAATGGCAAATAATCATGTCCGCCGTAAACATAGACTATATCAAAGCCAGCCCGCTTGGCACGCAAGGCGGCCTCACGCTGCCAGCTTTTGAAGGCGGCAATATCCTGCTTGTCCATCGCCCGTGCGGTGACGGGAAGGTGATATTTGGCTGGCCGCGTCGAAGGCGCAAGTGAGGGCGTTCGTGTCATACGGTTGCTGCTATGCGAGCCACCATGCCAAAGCTCAATCGCAGCAAGACTGCCATGGGCGTGGATTGCATCAGCCGTAAGTGCCAGGGATTTCACGTCATCCTCATCCCACAGGGTGAGAAAGCCATGGGGCGAGTCATCGGACGAGGGATGAATCGAGCAATATTCGGTGCAGACAACGCCCCAGCCACCCTCGGCTTTCACCCCACGAAGTGCAGCCGAACTCTGCGGTTTCATATAGCCCATGCCTATTGCATGCGGCGTTTGATAAAACCGATTGGGTGCTGTGACAGGTCCAATGCGGACAGGTTCAAATAAAATATTATAGCGCGGGTTTCTTTGCATGTTGCCAAGACCCTATACCTTATTATATGGTCGTTCAAGAAGGAATGCGTATTGCCGATGCCAAAAATCGAAACCGAGTTTCCACACAGCGTTAAAACTGTTGAAAACATCTTCATTCCCATGAAGGATGGAAAACAGCTTGCGGCCAAGATGTGGTTGCCGGATGATGCTGACAAAAATCCGGTTCCGGTTATTCTTGAATATATTCCCTATCGTAAGCGAGATGGCACGCGCACCCGCGATCAAAGCCTGCATATGTATTTGGCCGGCCACGGCTATGCCTGTGTGCGGCTCGATATCAGGGGCAGCGGTGACAGCGAGGGCTTAATCGACGACGAATATACAGTGCAGGAACAGCTTGATGGTTGCGAAGCAATTGCTTGGCTTGCCAATCAGCTTTGGTGTGATGGCCAAGTGGCCATGATTGGCATTTCATGGGGTGGCTTTAACGGCCTGCAAATTGCCGCGCGAAATCCCACTGCCCTAAAGACCATCATCACTGTGGGTTCCACCGATGACCGCTACGCCACCGATATTCACTGGGTGGGAGGCTGCCTGTCGAAGGATAATTTCGACTGGTCTTCCACCATGTTTGCCCATAATGACCTAGCGCCTGACCCTGAAATTGTTGACGAAAAATGGCGCGATATGTGGATGCAGCGCATCGCTCACAACACACCGTGGATTCTCAACTGGATGCAGCACCAGCGCAGGGATGACTATTGGAAACAAGGTTCAGTATGCGAGGATTTCAGCCGCATCAGCATTCCGGTCTATGCGGTGAGCGGCTGGGCCGATAATTATTCCGAATCTGTGCCGCGATTGCTTGCGAACCTGAAAGGCCCGCGTCTTGGCTTAAACGGTCCGTGGGCGCATTCTTATCCTCATGATGTGGCCGTGCGACCGGCCATCGGCTGGCTGCAAGAAGCCATCCGCTGGTTTGACCACTGGCTCAAAGGCATCGATACGGGGATGTTGGCGGAACCCATGTATCGCGTGTGGATGCAGGATTATGTGCCCCCAAAAACCTGCTATGTAGAGCGTCCGGGTCGCTGGGTCGCGGAGGCCAAATGGCCATCGCCACGCATTGTGAACGAGAAGCATTATCTCAATACTGGCGGACAGCTCGGCACGCGGAAAACCGCGCCTGAAAAAGTGAGCATCTGTTCACCGCTTTGGGTGGGCGCAACGGCAGGCGAAGTTGGCCGCTATGGTGAAGACGCCGATTGGGCTTCAGACCAACGCGAGGATGATGGCGGATCATTGGTTTTCACCAGCAAACCCATAACCAAAGCGTTCGAAATTTTAGGCGCACCACAACTTCATCTGGAGTTTTCATCCGACAAACCACAAGCGCTTGTCTGCGTGCGCCTGAATGATGTGGCCCCCAACGGCAGCTCAACCCGTGTGACAGTGGGGTTGCTTAATCTTACCCACCGAGACAGCCACGAGAATCCAACCGCCTTGAAGCCCGGGAAAACATATAAAGCCATTGTTGATCTTGATGACATTGCCCATAGCTTTCGCAAAGGTCACCGCATTGCCGTTTCGATTTCAACCACCTATTGGCCCATCGCTTGGCCCTCGCCCGAATTGGCGACCCTTACAATTTCTACGGCAAAAAGTTTCCTCGAAATGCCTGTGCGGCCAAAAGACCGCAAAGACGCCAAGCTCCGTGAATTTGGCCCTGTCGTTGCTGCGCTGGATACACCGTCAATTCACCACCCCAAAGAAGTAGCTCAAAGGCGCAGCCTCACCCGTGATCTACTATCAGGGACTATGACCGTTGATTTTCCACGCTGGGTTCTGTTCAAGGAAATGCCCGACATCGGCCAAACCCAGAATACCCAAGGCCTTGCACGTTATGAAATCACTGATGGTGATCCGCTATCGGCCAAAACCATAACCGATTTCCGTATTGAGATAGCGCGGAAGGACACCACGATGGTGCATCATAGCCGGGGGCAGATGACCTGTGATGCAACCCATTTCATCATCACCATGGACTATACAGTAGAGGAAAACGGAACGCGCATTTTTGAACGCACGTGGCGTGAAAGGATCAAACGTGACATGGTCTAACACAAGCGGAGGCTTGATGAACCTGTGTTGACCTACGCGATCAAACGTAGCTTGCTCGCCTTGCTCATTTTGTTTGTGGTGATGCTGGCGATGTATGCCATGGTTTTTCTGGTGCCTGGCGATCCTGCGTCAATTGCTTTAGGCCCGCGCGCAACACCTGAACTCAAACAACAATTGATTGAACGCATGGGGCTTGATCAGCCCATACTCTCACAAGTCTATCATTTCTTTTATAACGCTGTGACGGGTGACTTGGGTTACGATGTGTGGTCCAAGCGCCCGGTGCTAGCGGAAATACTAGAAGCTTTTCCCTATACTTTTTTGTTGGGCGTTGTGGCCCTGGCTTGGGCGCTCATCCTTGGCGTCTTCTTGGGCTGTGCCGCAGTTATCTATCGTGGCACCCCGATGGACCGTATTCTCGGCATCCTCTCCGTCAGCATGATTTCGGTTCCATCATTTGTCGTGGCCATATACGCATTGTTGATTTTTGCCGTGTGGCTACGTTGGTTACCCGCCATTGGCGCTGGTGAAATCGGTGACCCTTGGAGTCAGTTCAAGGCCATTATCATGCCTGCCTTTGCCGTGGGGATAAGCTGGGTGGGCTATCTCGCCCGCATGGTGAGGGCCTCGATGCTTGAGGTCATGGGTGCCAACCATATCCGCACGGCGCGTGCCTTTGGGCTGTCTGAGCGCCGGGTGGTCTTCAAACACGCCTTGCGCGTTGCTATTATTCCAACCATCTCCATCGTCGCCGTTGGCTTTGGCAGCATCTTATCCAGCGCCGTTTTTGTCGAAACCGTTTTTTCAAGGCCGGGCATCGGAACGCTCATTACATCAGCTGTGCTGAAACGAAATTATCCTGTGGTGATGGGAACCGTTCTGGTGATGACAGCTTTTTATCTGATCGTTGTCACATTGGCCGATCTTCTCATCGCAAGACTGGATCCGAGGGTGCGTGATGTTCTCCGCAGTTGAAAGCCTCATGCGCACCGTGAAGTCACTCAGCCGCGATCCTATGGGGTTTCTGGGGCTAGGCCTTGTGGTGATGTTTCTGCTCATGGCAATGCTGGCGCCTCTTATCTCGCCTTTTGATCCCCTGAAAATTAACGTGCAGAGCAAATTCATGGAGCCTAGCCTCGCCCATTGGCTGGGAACTGACCAGCTTGGCCGTGATACCCTCTCGCGCATCATCTATGGTTCACGCACTGCCCTTTCCATCTCGTTGACGGCCACGGGGCTTGCTGGCATTTGCGGCCTGTTGCTTGGCCTCGTAGCCGGATTTGGCCCGCGCTGGCTCGATAATGTTTTTGTCCTGCTGTTTGATTCGATAAGCTCATTGCCAATGATCATGTTTGCCCTCGCGGTGATCACAGTTTTAGGGCCGGGAACGGGAACCCTGATTGTCGTCATCATCCTGATTTCAGCCCCGGGCTACGCACGGCTCATCCGCGCGCAAACACTCACCCTGAAGAACAGTGATTTCGTGCTTGCCGAAAAATCCATGGGCGCTTCATCCGGACGCATCATTCTGCTGCATCTTTTGCCCAATGTGGTTGGGCCGCTGGTGATCATACTCAGCATGGATATTCCGGTGGTAATCATGCTGGAAGCAGGCCTGAGCTACTTGAACCTCGGGGTGCGTCCGCCAACACCTTCATGGGGCAATATATTATATGATGGCTACACATCAATCCGCTCCTCACCCACTCTGGTGATTGCGGCTGGTGCACCCCTCGTGCTGGCCACTTTGGGCTTCACATTCCTAGGCGAAGGCTTACGCGATGCGCTTGATCCTAAATTGCAGCTCATGAGTCTGCGATGAGCGAAGCTATTCTGCGTATTGAAAACCTGTCCATTGGATATGATGCCGGAATTTGTCAAATTCATGCGCTTCGCAGCGCCACTCTTGAAGCCCACGCCGGAGAAGTCATCGGCATCGTGGGTGAAAGCGGTTGTGGAAAATCCACACTTGCTGCGGCCATCATCAATCTTTTGGCTCCTAACGCGATCATAAATTCAGGATCAATTTACTATCAAGGAACTGACATTTTCAGTCTGAATAAGGACGCACAAAGAAAACTGCGCGGTCAAGATATTGCCATGGTCTTTCAAGATCCCATGACAACATTCAATCCGGTGCTCACCCTGGGCGACCAATTGATTGATTTCCAACAACACCTTGAGGGAGTGTCTATTTCTGAAAAACGGATCCGCGCCACTAACTTATTGGCCCGTGTTGGCATTCCTGATCCCAGCCTGTGCATGAAACGTTTCCCCCATGAACTTTCAGGTGGCATGCGCCAACGAGCCAGCATAGCTGCAGCCCTGTTAATGCAGCCCAATGTGCTGGTGGCAGATGAGCCTACAACCGCACTTGACGTTACCATGGAAGCCCAAATCATCCATCTCCTGCGCGAATTGCGCAGTGACTATCAGGGGGCCATTATCGTGGTCACCCATCACTTGGGCGTTGTGGCTGAACTGTGTGACCGGGTCTATGTGATGTATGCAGGCCAAGTGGTTGAGCAAGGCTTGGTGGATGATATTTATCACGCACCAAAACACCCCTACACAAGCGCCCTCATCGCTTGCGACCCGGCGCATTTTGAAGAACACACACCAATTTTACCAACCATTGCTGGCCGTCTTCCTGATTTAATGAATCCGCCACAGGGTTGCAGTTTTGCTGCGCGCTGCGTGCTGGCAAATGAGCTGTGTAGAACCACCGTCCCTCCGTGGGTGAAAATCTCGCAGACCCAATCAGCCCTCTGTCACAAGGCCTCACAATGACAGCGCTTCTGGAAATCAATGGACTATCCGTCAGGTTCCCGATTTCCAGTGGACTGCGTGATATGTTTATTCCTGGTCGTGACAAACACATCAACGTTCTGGATGATATTTCTCTAGTCCTTAAGGCTGGCGAAACACTTGGCCTTGTGGGCGAGTCAGGGTCTGGGAAGACCACTTTGGCACGTGCCCTTCTTGGCTTGTTGCCTATAAGTGCTGGCACCATTCGCTTTGATGGCCACGCGCTAAAATCAAAGCAATCCTTCAAGGCAGTGCGAAAATCATCCGCTATGATGTTTCAGGATGCGGTCGCCTGTTTAAGTCCTCGCATGACAATTGGGGCTTTGCTGATTGAGCCCTTCATCATCCATGGCATTGCCATTGCTGATCGCCAAGCAAAAGCGCAGGAGCTTCTAAACCGCGTCGGGCTGGCTGCGGACTTGGCTAATCGCTATCCTCACGAACTGTCTGGCGGGCAGGCGCGTCGGGTTGGCGTGGCGCGCGCCCTTGCCCTCAATCCCAAGCTGGTCATCGCCGATGAGCCAACCGCTGGCCTTGACGTGTCGGTGCAAGGCGAAATCCTCAACCTGATGACCGAGCTTAAAACCCAATTGGGTCTCAGTTACATGATCATCACCCACAATCTCGCCATGGTGCGCCACGTGTCAGACCGTATCGCGGTCATGTATCTTGGTCGTCTGGTTGAGGTGGGGCCAACCCGCGATGTGTTCAAACAGCCATTGCACCCCTATGCCAAGAGTCTGATTGCATCAGAACCGCAGCCAGACCCGCGTAAGCGCCGCGCTGACCTTGCCATCAAGGGCGAAATTCCGAGCGTGCTCAACAGACCAAAGGGTTGCGAATTCAATACGCGTTGCGCAATCGCCAGAGACCGCTGCCGCAACGAAGCGCCTAAACTGCGGGCGATAAGCTCAACGCGATTTGTAAGCTGCCATTTTACTGAAACTTGAAAAGGGAGAACTGAAATGAACACACAATGGAAAACCAATAGACGAGAGCTTCTGAAACTTGCCGGCGGCACGTTGGCGGGCCTTATGACGGTGCCAAACATGGCCTGGTCAGCCGATGGCGACACGCTGCGCCTGCGCATTGACGCTGATCTCCAAGTGCTTGATCCCAAGAGCATGATTGGTGGGCTTGACGAGATCATTCTGCGCTGCACCCAGATTTCGCTTATTCGTTTTGGTGATACGCGTGAAGGTAACAAAACCATGAATTGGGGGGCCGAAAAAATCGAATGGACCTCGCCACTGACAATTGCCTTTACCCTGCGTGACGGCCTCAAATGGACCAATGGATTTGGCCCGGTTACAGCAGAGGATGTGAAGTTTTCCTATGAACGCATAGCGGGGAGCGATTCCGCTTGGGCTTACCAGTTTGAAAAACTCGATCATGTTGAAGTGATCGATGCGCGTTCTGGCATCATTCATTTGAAGCAGCCCTTCAAACCTATCTGGGTTATCTCGCTACCCTATTACGGTGGACACATCGTGTGCAAAGCAGCGGTGGAAAAAGTGGGCGGCAGCTACACAACGGAACTTCCTGCCCAATGTGGTCCGTTCCTGTTTGACAAGTGGGAGCAAAATCAGAAAATCACACTGATTGCCAATCCTGATTGGAATGGCGAGAAATCCGACTTTTCGAAAATTGAAATTTACATCGTGCAGGATGATCAGGCAGCCCAACTTGCCTATGAGGCTGATGCTTTTGATTTCACCCGCCTTGCTGTCAGTGCGGCAAAGCAGGTGAAAGCCGCCATGCCAAAAGGTGCAAAACTCATTGAAGCCCAATCCACCCGCTATGCTTGGCTCACCATCAACATGAACAGCCCCCAGCTAAGCGACCTTCGCGTGCGGCAGGCCATTCAATATGCCTATGATGGTGACGCTGTTCTGCAAGGTGCCTATGACGGGTTAACCGTTCGCGCTGCCGGTGTGGTGCAACCCGGCACCAATTTTGCCCGCGAAAAAAACCACATTGCCACACGCGATGTGGAAAAGGCCAAAGCCCTGCTTGCCGAAGCTGGCATCAAGGATCTGAAGCTCAATCTTGTCGCACTGACTGATTCAACCACGCAAACAATTGCCCAAATCATCCAATCCAACCTTGGTGAAGCCGGAATAACGGTTGAAATCCAGCCCACTGAGGACGCTGCCTATTGGGCCTTGGGCGACAAGACAAAGGGTGACGCCTACAAAACCCTTGAGCTTGTTCTTATGAACTTTGCTGGTGGCATTGATCCAACAGAAAATCTGCTCTGGTTCCGTCCCGACCAAATCGGCATCTACAATTGGTCGTTCTTTGACAGCAAGGAATTCGAAGACCTCTATCAGCAAGGCTTGGTGGAGCAAGACGATGCAAAGCGGAAAACTATTTTCAACCGCATGGAAGACCTGATGGAGGATTCAGGCTGCTTCATCTTCATCTGCTTTGAACCCTATCTGGCCATCCACGATGATAATTTGCAGCCCGTCATTCTGGCCGACGGCCACCCCAACCCAACTATGTTCAAAAAAGTTTGAGTGCAGGGCGACGTTGCTCTAAGTAATGTCGCCTATCCATTATGCCAGCAAAATCTCCACCAAAATACGCCCGCTTTTCCAGCGCCGACCGCCGCTCGATGTTGATCGAAGCGGGGCTTGCCTGTCTTGCCCGTGATGGTATTTTGGGTTTCACCATTGACCGTATCTGCGTGGAAGCAAATATTTCGCGCGGCCTCATCACCCATCACTTCAAATCCATCGACGGTCTGCTCGCTGCAGTTTACGAAACCATCTACGGAAAAATGCTGGTGGTTCTCGAAACGCCGGACACTGCAACCGGCAAGCCCGAGCAGCGCCTCATTGCGATTATCGAAACAATGTTTTCGCGCGAATTCTTCAACCGTGAAAGCCTCAATATCTGGCTAGCCCTGTGGGGGGAGATGGCCAATAATCCGGCTCTCCTCAAAGTCCACCGCAAACAATATGCTCGTTACCGCACGGATGTGGAAAGTGCCATAAGCACTATCGCCAATGACCGTGGTTTAAAAATTGACACAGGCCTCGTTGCCACCATGCTGATTTCCCTCGTTGACGGGCTCGGCTTGGAATGGTGCATAGAGCCCAAACTGCTCTCAGCAAAAGTTGCCAAAGATGCCTGCTATAAAATGCTTGAACCCATTTTGGGTGCTTTGAGATAGCCACTGCCAAACCAAAGCCGGGCGGGGTTTCCCCCGCCCGGTTCTGGCCGCCCCGAGTTCATTTACCAAGCGATATTAATGCCGATGGTGCCATTGAGGCTGGTGCTGTCTGCGAAGTTGGCCAGTGAAGTGTTGACCGAGGCCTCACCATGCAGGGTGTAGGTGTCATTGTCCCAGGCATAGCTGCCACCCAGCCCGAGACCACCCCAGAGCCTGTCCTGGGCCTGGCTGAGGTTCGTGCCAGAGACGTTGACAGTCGAGCCATCAAGGAACTCGTAAGTGAGATTGCCAAGCCCATAGACATGGCTGCGGCTGGTGCTGCCATCAGAAGCCTGCCATGAAGCTTCATGGTCCAGCGAGAGGCCAAGCCTGCCCTTCAGGCTATCCCCATCAGACAGAGACACCGTCTCGCCATTGGGGC
>JANYGE010000295.1 GCA_025362535.1 Hyphomicrobiales bacterium | reverse complement strand
CCTGCGCCAATAGAAATGAAGTTGGGATGATCTTCGATCGCGGCAAAATCTTTGGCGCGGCCCGTATAAATAATTTGCTTTTGCGGGCGCATCTGCTTGTTAATCCACAAGCCTACATCAGTGGCACCCGAAACAATCGTTGCTGTCGGATATTTGGCACAGAGGGCGGCAAGATTTTCGCCACTAGCGGGGGCGGCGAAGAATGAGACTTCATCGCCCGCAAATAAATCTTCATCGGCAATTGATGCGAGCTGCGTGGCAATTTCGCTGCGGTGCTGTGACCAATAATCATCTACCGAATTGCAAGCTTTCAAACCTGCATCGATGATCGGGCGATAGCCCGTGCAGCGGCAGAGATTTCCGGCAATCTGATCAACCACCACGGCACGATCAACTTTGCGCTGCTCATGTGCCAGCGCGAACAGGGACATGACAAAGCCCGGCGTGCAGAACCCACATTGCGAGGCATGGGCATCGACCATGGCCTGCTGCACGGCATGCAATTTTCCATCCTGCGCCAGATCATCCACCGTGATCAATTCCTTGCCGTGAATCTGACCCAGCATAAGGATGCAGGCATTCACCGCCTGATACCGCACCCGGCCTTCATGCAAATCTCCCAGCACCACGGTGCAAGCACCACAGTCACCTTCATTGCAACCTTCTTTGGTGCCCTTGGATTTTTCAGTGAGGCGAAGATAATCGAGCAGCATGTGATCGGGCTCGAATTTTTCAATCCGCACGATCTGTCCGCGCCTGAGAAAACTAAGCGCCATCAGCTGCCCCGATACGTTGAATAGCCAAAGGGCGAAAGCAGCAACGGCACATGAAAATGCTGTGCAGCATCAGCAATGCCAAAGCGAATGGGGATCACATCGAGAAATAAGGGCTCGTTGAGTTTCAAGCCAAGGCCGCGCAGATAATCGCCCGCATGAAAACGAAGTTCATATTGGCCTGTGGTGAAGGCAGCCCCTTCGAGCAAGGGCGCATCGGCCCGGCCATCAGAATTGGTGACAATGGTTTTGAGCAGCCCAGCGCCCCACACTTCAATTTTAAGACCAGCAGCAGGCTTGCCCAAAGCGGTATCTAAAACATGCGTTGTGAGTTTGCCCATAACCGCGATCCCTGAATTTTGACCAAGTGATCACATTTTAAGGAGTCTTACAAGTCAGCCAAGGCCACCATGTTTGATGATGAAGTTTTGAATATCTTCGAGCCCCTTTAAGCGCAGCAAATCGGTGAACACGTAAGGTCTCTCGCCACGCGCCTTTTTTGTATCGCTTTCCATAATGTCTAAATCGGCCATCACATGCGGTGCCAGATCCGTTTTATTGATCACCAGCAAATCCGAGCGGGTGATGGCAGGGCCGCCTTTGCGCGGGATTTTTTCACCCTGGCACACCGAAATTACATAGATCGAAAGATCAGCCAGATCAGGCGAGAAGGTGGCTGCTAAGTTATCGCCGCCAGATTCAATAAAAATAATATCGAGATCAGGATGGCGTTTTGACATTTCAGCAATGGCCGCGAGATTGATCGAGGCATCTTCCCTTATGGCCGTGTGCGGGCAGCCACCGGTTTCCACCCCCATGATGCGGTCTTCCGGCAGGGCCTGCAGACGGTTTAAAATCAGCGCGTCTTCCTTGGTGTAAATATCATTGGTGATCACGGCCACCGAATAGGTATCGCGCATGGCCTTACAGAGTTTTTCAGTCAGCGTGGTTTTGCCTGAACCCACAGGGCCACCAATCCCAATGCGCAATGGCCCGTTTTTCATGTGCGGAAAATCCTTGAATATTGCGTCTCATGTTTCATTGCGGCCACGTCGGAGAGCAAAGTGATGGAGCCTAAATCTTCTTGTGTTGCATTGGCAGCGCGCCTTGCGGTTGCTGAAATAACCGGCATCAGATTGCGCATGATTTCGAGGCCAGCGGTTTGTCCAATCGGAACCAGACGCACCGCCACAGAAATAAGTGCATTGGAAAAGCCTTGTAAGAAGGCGAGCAGAGCATATTCGCGCGCAATGCCCATGGCCTTGCAGGCGCGGGCTGCGGCGACGGGGTAGGCCAAAGGCCCCTCATCCTTCTCCTCATTTTCTGGGGCGAAGATGGCAGCGGCGATATTGAACGCCGCACCCAATTGTGTGGTTTCGAGATGGCGCTCTTGCGATGAACAGAGAGCCAGCGCCAATTCATTCACATCTTGCTCATACGAAAGTGCAAACAGCACCGCATCATTCCAGCCAGACCCCCGGGTGATCACATCGGTGATCCACGCTTCAACCTCGTGCTGAGATGAAACATCTCCAGAATCGATGGC
>JANYGE010000288.1 GCA_025362535.1 Hyphomicrobiales bacterium | reverse complement strand
TTGGAAAATTTGGCTTTGCAGGTGGTGAATTGTTTGTCGCAACCCACCTGCAGCGTCACTCCTTCACCAACGGCCAGCATGAATTTTGGCCGTGCCCAAAAATCAATTCTGGCATGATCAGCAAAACGACGATGGCGTTTGATTTCAAGTTTTCGCCCGCTGCTCCACAGCACTGCCCCGCGCGTAAACCAATCATCGGCAAAGCCCGCAAGGCCAGAAAGTTCGATGCTAGTGTCGCTCACAGCCGTGATGGTTCCGCTGCCATGAAAACCTGGGGCATTCACATCCACGCCGCATTTTGCATCGCCCAGATCAGCATCACAGGAAAATTGAAACAGCCTACCTTTTTGTTGGTTCATTAAATGTGCCAAGCCGCGCAGTTCGGCGCTGAAATGGCTTTGGCCATAAGTCACCTCGCCGAGATGGCCTTGGCGCTGCAGAATGCGCTCTGTAACATTCTGCCAATTCACCAGCCAGATTTCGATTGCTGCATGGTCATAATCGCCAGCATTCAGCCGTGCCTCATCCAGCACACCAGATTGCAAAGCGCCGGAGGCTTCCAGATTATCAACGCTGAGGCCAAGCGAGGATTCAATTTCGCTGCCGGAAAATCCAGCCTGCGCTTCGAATGTGGTGCTCTCGAAAACCAGAGCTTCATCATGATCGGTGAAACCGAATTTTTCGCCACTGCGCAGCGTCAACCTCCAGCAATGACATAAGGTGGTGGTGCCGGAGTCAAGATGGCTCTGCAGGCCCGCACTTAAGTGTCTCATGACTTGACCTCGATCAATGGAATATGTGGAATTTCACCCGCAGCAAAATGCGCGAGATTGATGGTGATCGCATCCGTATCAAAACGTACCGGCACATCAAACTCAAACCCCGCCGTAATCACAGCACCCAAAGCCGGAATATGTTCAGCCATGAAACTTACAATTCCGCTTTGCGCATCGAGCGTGAAGAAGCTGTTTGGCGCGCCATCCACCGCCAGCAGCACAGTGCCGATAACCGGAGCCACTATAATGCGGGCATAATCACGCAAGCCTGAACCATAATTTTTAACCAGTTGAAACTGAGCCGCAATCCCATCACCAGTTCCAATCAGCTGATCAGTGGCACTTGGGTTTGCCGAGGCCACACAGGATTTAAAATCGGCATGGTCCTTCCAGCGAAAGCCATGCAGCCGCCCACGGCGTTCTTCAAAAAAGGCGATCACCGCCTGAATATCATCGAGTGATTTAACACCAAAGCCTGCATCATAGCGCCGCCGCGAATTGGCCCAGCGCGCATTGCGTTCTTCGCGGCCCGAAGCTGTGCTCACCACATCAGTGCGCCGCTCTGGCCCGCCCGAGGAGCCGCGTGAAATGGCGGTTGGAAATCTCACATTATCAAAGGCCATCAGAGGTTCCTCTGCCCGCGCGTGAGGGCGCGGTTCATCATGGCGGCGATTTGTGATTGCGATTGCTGGAAGCTTTGCACGTCGGGTGTGGAAATATTGATGGTCACATTGGTGCCTCCGCCACCGCCACGCACGCCCAGTTTGCCATCAGCCCCCCGCGCCAAGGGCATAATCGCTTCCGGGCCAGCCTCACCCATCAATCCGGTGCCGCCGCGCATCGGAAACAGCACGGGGCTATTCACAATGCCGCCTGCGGCAAAGGGCACAATCTGCCCGCCGCTGATCACATTGCCTTTAGCATTGGCGAACAGGCTGCCAAACAGCCCACCCACCAGATTGCCCAAAGGCTTCAGCGCAGCGGTTAAGGCCGATTGACTGAGCGAGAGAACCAGGCCTTTCATGATGTCGGAAAGATTTTTGCCATGGATAATTGCTCCCGCAAAAGCCCCCACAAGCTTGGCACCAAAACTATCGGCAAGTTTCGCAAGGTCTTGCATTTCGCTGCGCAGTTCTGCGCTGCGCAGGGAGAGCGATGTGTCATTCATGGTCGGGCCACCTTTCTTGCATTTCAAAAAGCTTCTGGCGCAGCACTGAAGCGTCTTGCGGCTTGGGAGGGGAGCCGAAAGCGCTGGCGATTTCGCGTGGCGTGCTGCGCCAGAATTCAGAAGGGCTGAGCCGCAATGTGCCCAAACCCGATTGCATGAGTTCAGTCCATGGAAACCGAAGAGGAGGAAATCTAGTCATTGGTGAAAGTGGCTTTCAGCAAATCAGCGACGATGCGCAAATATCCGGCCGCACCACCGCCCACCGAAAGCTTTGCCACGTCATCATCAGAAATGATAAGTCCACCGCCACGCAGGCCTGCTCCAATCACTTTGATGGCGTCACTGGCTTTGATACGGCCTGATTCAAAGCGCTCGGCAATGGCGATTAAATCTTCGCCGCCATAAGCATGTTCGATTTCAGCCAGAGCGCCAAGCGTGAGGCAGAGCGTATAAGTCTCTCCGCCCAATTCAGCGGCAATTTCACCGCGATGTCGATTGACCATGGTTCACCTCATAGAGTTGTAAATGTCAGAACCCCAGCCGAAGCGAGGCTCAGATCAAACGTCACTTCAGCATCATGGCGCGCGCCAAAATCCAGTGACGTGATTTGAAACGGGCCTTGCACAATGCCAAAATCCGGAATGATGATTTGCCACTCCATAAGAGTTCCGTTGAAAAAATTGCTCCGCAGCATGGCATCCGATGCTGCATCTTTAAAAATCCCAGACCCGCGCAAGCTCGCAGATTTTAATCCCGCCCCACTCAATAATTCACGCCATGCACCGGTTGAATCCTGGCTTGAGGCATCAACGGTTTCGGTATTGAAAGTCAGCGTATTGCTGCGCAAGCCAGCAATGGTGGTGAAGCTGCCGCTGCCGGTTGCATCAATTTTCAACAGCATGTCACGGCCTTTTTGGGCGCTCATCTGGTCTCTCCTATAGGGGTTCGGTGGCGGCGCGAAATCTTTGGATCACGCCGAAATTTTCGGTCTTCACATTGCGTGACACCGTGCTGAAAATCACACGCAGATTGATCAGCGTGTGACCTTCCAAAGTGAGGGCCGCATTATCGAGCGCTGCTTCAATTTCAGCCGCGATAGCTTGCGCAGCAGCACGCCCGCGCTGGTTGGTGATGGTCTCAAGCGTCACAAAATGTTCATGGGCTTTTTGATCCGCCACACTCCAATCGCGGGTTTCAATGCCGGTGAAGGCAACATAGGGTGCATTGGCCCCGCGCGGCACTTCATCAAAAATATGAGCACCCCCGAGCAGGCGGCAGAGTTGGGTTCGAGCCAGCAGCGCCTCACGCATCGCCACCTGTAAGGCCAAGGTCGCGGTCATGTGAGCCTCACGCTGCGATAAGGGTGAAGCAGGCAGCGCGCCGAAAGGGGCATGGGTCCTGCATCCACATCACCTCGGCTGGCATACCAATCAGCTACAATGATCAGCAAGGCTTG
>JANYGE010000251.1 GCA_025362535.1 Hyphomicrobiales bacterium | reverse complement strand
CCGTCTCATTTGGTCTGTATATGAACTTTTGGAACCGGAACCATATTTTTACATGGGCACCACATTCCAGGGCTCAATGCCCACGTACCTCTGTCTGGTTTACCTCTATCAAGTGACAAAAACAGATGATACAAGGACTCTGAATAAAGCGAATGAAATCAATGAACAGGAGGTCTAACCCCTTCAGGGACGCCTTCTCCGTTCTTGAGACCATAAAGGATAATTATGATTGATTTTGATGGGCTGTTTGCCGCCAAGCTGAACCGCCTGAAAGAAGAAGGCCGTTACCGTGTGTTCATGGATATGGAGCGTCAAGCTGGCCAATTTCCCAAAGCCAAACGCCATTTAAATGACGGCACCACGCAAGATGTGACCATCTGGTGCTCCAATGATTATCTTGGGATGGGCCAGCATCCAGCGGTGCTTGCGGCTATGCATGCAGCGCTTGATAAATGCGGTGCTGGGGCTGGTGGAACCCGCAATATTTCAGGCACCAATCATTATCACGTTGAGCTAGAGAATGAGCTTGCTGATTTACACGGCAAAGAATCGGCCTTGCTGTTTAACTCAGGTTATATGTCAAACTGGGCCACACTTTCGACATTGGCCGCAGGCTTGGAAAATTGCGTTGTGCTTTCTGATGCGGGCAACCATGCTTCGATGATTGAGGGCATTCGCCACAGCCGCGCCGAACGCCACATTTTCAAACACAATGATGTGGTCGATCTGGAAAAGCATTTGCAGGCGGCCAGCGGGCGGCCAGTGATCATCGCCTTTGAATCGGTTTACTCAATGGATGGCGATTTTGGCCGCATTGCTGAAATCTGTGACTTGGCTGATAAATATGGTGCGCTGACTTATCTTGATGAAGTGCATGGTGTTGGCCTTTACGGAAAGCGCGGCGGCGGTTTGGCTGAACAGCAAAATCAAATGCACCGCCTTTCAGTGATCGAAGGCACGCTCGCCAAATCTTTCGGCGTGGTTGGTGGCTACATAACGGGAAGTGCCGTGCTGTGCGATTATGTGCGCAGCCATGCTTCAGGATTTATATTCTCCTCAGCCCTGCCCCCGGCAGTGGCTGCTGGTGCCACCGCCGCAATCCGCCATCTCAAAACTTCAGAGTTTGAGCGCGCCCACTTGCGCAACCGCGTGACCAAAGTGAAGGCCGCTTTAGATAAGGCGGGCATTCCACATATGGGCAATGACAGCCATATTATTCCGGTGATGGTGGGCGATGCCCATAAGTGCAAATGGATCAGCGATTATCTGCTCGATCATCATGGGCTTTACATTCAACCGATCAATTACCCCACGGTGGCACGCGGCACCGAGCGCTTGCGCATTACCCCAACGCCCAATCATTCTGACGCTGATATTGAACTTTTGATCAAGGCTCTTGACGGGCTTTGGCAGCAATGTGCTTTGGCCAGAGCCGTGGCATAATGCAAACTTCAAACTTGCGCGGCATCGGCTTTATGTTGGCGGGTGCCGGAACCTTCGTTCTCAATGATAGTTTTATGAAAATAACGCTGGCCGATTTGCCGCCCTATGAAGTTTTGGCGTTACGCGGATTTTCCGGAACTCTCTGTGCATTGGTCCTGCTGGCCGCCATGGGCGACTTTACAAAATTGCCGCAAGCTCTCAATCGCTGGGTGTTCCTGCGCGGCATTTTGGAAGTCTGTGCTATTCTCACCTATATTCTGGCTCTCGCCCATGGAGCCATTGGCGATACGACTGCGATTTTCCAGATCACGCCACTCTTGGTGATTTTGGGCATGATCCTCATTCACCGCGAAACCACCACTGTGCCGCGCTTGGCATTGGTGGCGCTTGGTTTTGCAGGGGCACTTCTGGTGGCTCAACCTGGCGCTGGCACCACCTCGCCCTATGTCATGTTTGCATTTTGCACAGCGCTTTTTGCCTCGGTGCGCGATCTCGCCGGGCGCCGCGTCACCACAGCAATCCCTGCCCTTGCCGCCAGTTTCATCACGATCTTGATGGTGATGGGTGGAGCTGCACTGGTTGGCCTTTCCAGCGAAACCTGGCTTATGCCAAATTCACGGCATCTCATTCTCATGGCCGGAGCGGGCTTCTTCATGATGCTGGGCCATATGTTCACATTTCTGGCTTACCGCAATGCCTCCGCACAAGCTGT
>JANYGE010000235.1 GCA_025362535.1 Hyphomicrobiales bacterium | reverse complement strand
TGCGGGTGAATGCAATCTTGCCGCCCACATGGCCACCTTCTGGCGGTTGCCACGGTCCAACACTCACGATGGTTTTGCCGTATCTTGAGTTCAGCGCATCGGTTGCCTTGGTCACTGCTTCCCACCGTTTGCGCTCACCATCATCATTCAAGAGCAAGTCCATTTGCCTTTCCGTGGCAGGTGTTATGTTCGTGAGCGTCACGCCAACACGGAAAATCATGGTGCGCTTAGGCAGTGCCTTCATGGCTTGAGTCCACACACTGCGCAGGGCATCAAGTATTGCCGCATCATCATGGACCATCGGCATTGTTCTAACACGCTGCCAAGTGCCATCCTTAATCGACAACCACACCCACAAGCCTGAACAGTAATAGCCTGCGCGGCGCAATCGCCGTGCCGCTTTCACCAATAAGAGCCGTGCAATCTCATAGGCCTTCGCAAGCGTTCTCGATTCAGGGGGCAACACCCGCCCATGGCCGAACATGCCGCGATTGGTTTCGGGGGCTTGGATGTCATAGCCGTGCAAGGCGTACCAAAGCCGCTCACCTGTCACATTGCCCCACACCTTGCGCATGTGCTTTGGTTCCATGCGATAGAAGCCCAGCACATCAACAATCCCCATCGCGTTAAGCCTGCGCTTTAACCGTGAGCCAACCCCAGGAATATCTTCGAGTTCAACCTTAAATAAGGGTTCCGGCATCAAGTGCGGGTGCCATATGGTAACGCCATTGGGCTTGTCTTGTTTGCCAGCAATCTTTGCCAGTTGGCGATTAGCGGCAAAGCCAATGCTGCAGGTCACATATGGTCCAACATGCTCAGCCAATGTGGCCTTGATCTTCGCGGCAAGGGCTTGCGGGTCACGGCGCTGGTGCTCGTCCAGCCTACAGGTAAGTTCATCAATCGACTTCACAGCATCAATGGGAATGACGCTTTCAATTTCGGACAACAAAGCATTATGCGCTCTGCGATAGAGGTCTGGTTTCTGTGGCACCAACACAATCTCAGGGCAAAGCCGCTTCGCCTCCTCAACTGTCATGATGTTCTTGCAGCCCATGGCCTTGGCTTCCCGCGAACAGGCTATAACCACCGTGCGCACCGTACCAGTGAAGGGCACCACCCCCACCGGACGGCCCCGCAAGGTCTTATCGGCTTGCTGCTCTACGCTGGCAAAGAAGCCATCGAAATCAAGATAGAGCCGTTCAATAGTTGTGGGCAGGCGCAATTGTGCGACCTCCAAAATTAAGGCGGGATGGTGTTGAATGATGCAAGTATAATGGGCCTAAGGCCCGACTATGTTCCTACTTTGCTCTATCTCTATGAGCGAGTCAAGAGGCATCATTTGAGCGGTCTAAAGTTCACTTGGCAGGATAACCCTTGCGCCCAATATGACGGCGCCATGGCCTTGCTGGGGGAAGGCATCCGATTGGTTCAAGAATGCAAGGGCTTCAAGGTGTAAACCTATGCAGTGGATTGGTTTGAAGCCTGCCATCACAAGCGCATCGTCCATCGCAATTAAATGATGCACGAGCGTTCGCATAAGGTCATCGGGGGTCATCATTATTATCTCAGTTAAATAGTTTAAAACGTCCTCATCACTCGCAAAAGTAGATCCCTAAAATCATCATGCTTGTGAGTGCCTCTAATAGGATTTGGTTTACGAGTTGTTTGGATGTGCTGTCACGACGATATAAAAGCCTTCATTTTGATATTTACAAATACAACTGCATTCAATGGTAAGTTGAAAATGAACTAGATAGGCAGTTAAAAAAATAGAATTGAAGCCATTTCGGTAAGAGGCTGGCGAATTGATCACTCACAACCTATTCCGTCGCCATCTCGGTCTAGGTCATAGATATCAGTTCCCACCACAGTAACCGGACCCTGAACATACGCGGGACCGTTGCCGGAGCCTCCAGCGCAATCAACATCGGAAGCAATTGGAACGCAGGCATCCCCATAATTGGGGTCGTAGCCCTCTTGTGCATAGGATTGAGTGGCGACCAACATCTGCCAGCCACAGGCCAAGATAAGCAGGGTAAAAGGCACGATTACACATGAAGCACGGGGTAACATTGGGTAACCTCACTTGGGGTCGGTCCATCGCGTTAGGCTCGCCCTGCCCCGGTGTCAA
>JANYGE010000213.1 GCA_025362535.1 Hyphomicrobiales bacterium | reverse complement strand
CTGGCCGGCCAATGTCTGCCCAATGGCTTTGAAAATCATGTCGGCAGCAAGTTCAAAAGTCTCGCCTGTGCCTTCCAGCTTCTTGCCTTTCATTGCCATATATTCGCATTTCAGGCCGACTGCCTTTTTGCCCCTGAGCAGAATTTTCTTGGGCGCCACCCAATGCATGATCTTAACACCTTTGGTCTGGGCGAGGTCTTGCTCATAGGCGCTCGCCTTCATCTGACCCGCACCACGGCGATAAAGAATGGTCACATTTTCAGCGCCGAGCAATTTGGATTGAATTGCAACGTCAATCGCCGTCATGCCACCACCAATGACCAAAACATTGCGACCGACAGTGAGTTTTGATTTGTCCTTGGCTTGGCGCAGATCGGAAATGTAACTCACGGCATCTTCAATGCCTTCTGCGTCTTCATGCTTGAGGCCAAGGGCATTCACCCCCGAAAGGCCCAAACCTAAAAACACCGCATCATAATCGCGTTGCAAATTTGCGAGTGTCAGCTTTTTGCCCAGAGCCATATTGTTCTTGATACTGATGCCGCCGATCGACAAAATGAAATCCACTTCTTTCTGGGCAAAATCATCCACGGCCTTATAAGCGGCAATACCATATTCATTGAGGCCACCCGATTTTTTGCGGGCTTCAAAAATCGTTACATCATGTCCATGCATGGCGAGACGGTGCGCGCAGGCAAGACCAGCTGGGCCAGCGCCAATAACCGCTACTTTTTTGCCGGATGACAGGTTCCGCTTGTAGGGATGTTTTTCAACCATGGCCTGATCAGTGGCATAGCGCTGCAACATGCCGATTTTAACCGGCTTGCCTTCCGCCGTTTCGCGCACGCAAGCTTCTTCACACAGGGTTTCCGTGGGGCAAACTCGTGCGCACATGCCTCCCATGATATTTTGATCAAAAATCGTTTTAGCCGCAGACTTTGGATGGCCCGCCTGAATTTCGCGAATAAAGAGTGGAATATCAATCGAAGTGGGGCAAGCCTTCATGCAGGGCGCATCATAGCAAAAATAGCAGCGATCAGATTCGACCAAAGCTTCGTGAGGAGTCAGCGGCGGATGCAGATCAGCAAAGTTTTCTGCATATTGAGTTTTGCTCAGACGCTTTTGTTCAAGGGCCATTCACGCTTCTCCAATCCAATGAATCAGAACATGACCGATTTTGTTCAAATGGTCAAATTTTTGATGATGATGGACGAAACCAGGTTCAGGCGCTATTAAATGTATGACAAATGATTTGAGAGCCCCGCTATGACCAAAACACCAAAAAAACCACTCCAACTGCGTTCGCAAAACTGGTTCGACAATCCAGACAATGCCGACATGACAGCACTGTATTTGGAGCGCTATCTCAATTACGGGTTTACGCGGGGTGAACTTCAGGGAGCCAAGCCGATTATCGGCATTGCCCAGACAGGCTCTGATCTCAGCCCGTGCAATCGGTCGCATGTGGAGCTCGCCAAGCGGGTGCGCGACGGTATTATTGCGGCTGGTGGTGTTCCGCTCGAATTTCCAATTCACCCTATTCAAGAAACTGGCAAGCGCCCCACCGCCTCTCTGGATCGCAACCTTGCCTATCTCTCACTCGTTGAAGTGCTCTATGGCTATCCGCTTGATGGCGTGGTGCTGACCATTGGCTGTGATAAAACCACACCAGCCTGTTTGATGGCGGCAGCGACCGTTGATATTCCGGCAATTGCCTTATCATCCGGCCCCATGCTGAATGGTGATTATAAGGGCCAACGCACAGGCTCCGGCACCATTGTTTGGATGGCGCGTGAAAAATTGGCCACGGGTGAAATTGATTATGAAGGCTTTGTCGATCTTGTGGCCTCATCAGCGCCATCGGCTGGTTTCTGTAATACGATGGGCACAGCCACCACGATGAACTCACTGACCGAAGTGCTCGGCATGAGCTTACCTGGAAATGCTGTCATCCCGGCACCCTATAGAGAGCGCGGGCAGATCGCTTATGAAACCGGAATGCGCATTGTTGAAATGGTGCGTGAAGATTTAACCCCGTCCAAAATCATGACGCGCCAATCCTTCGAAAACGCTATCGCGGTGAACACCGCCATTGGCGGCTCAACCAATGCGCCCAATCATTTGAATGGTATTGCGCGTTTGCTTGGGCTTGAGCTTGAAGTGAAAGATTGGGAAACTCATGGGTTTGATTTGCCATTGCTGGTGAATTTGCAACCCGCTGGTGAATATCTCGGTGAAGATTATCACCGCGCTGGCGGCGTGCCTGCGGTTGTGGCCGAGCTGATCAAGGCTGGTAAAATTCATGAGAATGCCATGACCGTCAATGGCAAAAGCATTGGCGAGAATTGCCGCGGTAAATTCTCATGGAATCGAAAGGTCATTAAAGAATTCGATGACCCCATTATGAAAAATGCTGGCTTCAAAATGCTGCATGGCAACTTGTTTGATTCAGCGATTATGAAAACTTCGGTGATCTCAGAAGAGTTCCGTTTGCGCTATTTGTCAAATCCTAAAATGCCAAACGCCTTTGAAGCCAAGGCCATCGTGTTTGACGGACCGGAAGATTATCACGCCAATATCGACAATCCTGCACTTGGTATTGATGAAAATACCATTCTGTTCATTCGCGGCGTTGGCCCGCTTGGCTATCCCGGAGCAGCCGAAGTTGTGAATATGCGAGCCCCCACACATCTGCTGGAGAAAGGTATTCGCTCGCTTCCCTGCGTTGGTGATGGAAGACAATCTGGCACATCAGGCTCGCCTTCAATTTTGAATGCTTCGCCTGAGGCAGCAGCTGGTGGCGGTCTTAGCATTGTACGCAATGGTGACCGGGTTAAGATCGACCTCACTACGGGTGAATGCAATATGCTGATCTCCGATGCTGAGATTGCCAAACGTCGCGCAGAGCTTGAAGCCAGCGGGGGCTTCAAGGTTCCAGCTTCGCAAACCCCGTGGCAGGAAATTTTCCGCAACACCACTGAGCAATTGGCGCAGGGCATGATCATTAAAGGCTCCACGAAATTCCAGCGCATTGCCAAAACGCAAGGCATTCCAAGGGATAATCATTGATGTTAGAACTTCGCAGTGGGCGCTTTCACGCCATTTTTTCACCTATCGGTGCACGCCTGATGGCGCTCACTTATGATGGTGTGGATGTGGTGGCGGGCAATAAGTTTGATTTCGATTTGGCAACGGCTGATGCTTATGCCGGGGCTGTGTGTGGACGCTATGCGGGCCGCATTTCCAAGGCGCAATTTATGCTTGATGGGGCTTTGGTAAAAGTTGCTCCTAATGTAAAAGATTTTCAACTGCATGGCGGCCCAGAAAATTTTGCCATTAAAGAATGGGCGGTTGAAGCTGATGATTATTCAATCTGGTTCACCTTAAATTCGCCAGATAGGGATCAAGGCTTTCCTGGCTCATTGGATGCAACAGTGATTTATAAATTGAAGGATAATGTGCTGTCGCTTGAAATTGAAGCGAAAACGACAAAGCCCACAGTAATCAATCTCACCAATCATGCGTATTGGAATATGGCAGGCAAAGGTTCGGTGTTGGAACAAGATTTGCAAATTAACGCAGCGTCTTATCTGCCACTTACCGAAGCGCTGTTGCCACTTGGTGAAATTCGAAAAGTTGAAGGTTCGAAGTTTGATTTTAGAAGCTTGCGCAAAATCGCCGAGGGTTATGACACCTGTTTCTGTTTGGATGGGCCACGCGGTGAAATGAAACATGGGCTTACATTGCGCGATCCTGCATCGGGCCGCAGCATGGAAGTGTGGACTACGGAATGTGCGATCCAAATGTACACAGCGATTAACTGGAATGCCACGGTGCCAGCAAAGTCTGGCACATTGCAGCCTTCACAAGCCATTGCCATTGAACCACAGAACTATCCTGATGCGCCCAATCATCTAAATTTTCCATCAGCGGTGCTGCGTCCAAACGAAACTTATCGCAATGTGATCGAGTGGCGCTTTTCTTAAGGACTGCAAAAACGGCTAGAAAAACAACGCAACGCCAACACCGCAGAAAGCTAGGATAATCGCGGTCATGTAGAGGCGTAGGGTTCTAATATAGACTTCTTCTAAGTTTTCTTGAGGATGACTGATATCAAGAATGCGGTAGAGCACGAACAGCATCAGAACGAGGCTTGGCAGAAGTGTGGCCGCAACCACAACATCTGCAATGCTTTTGATTTCTGAAACCTGATTGTCATGAACAGCCCAGCCAGCCAGGAAATTCAACAGAAAACCCATGATGAGGCCCAATGACGTCACCATTGGTTGGCGATAAGCCGCAAGATCTTTCACTCTGGGTTTTGGCATCAAGAACTCCACGATTGGTTTAGAGAAATAGGTCTAATGGCGTGAGAACCAGAGCGCTCCCACCAGAATAATGATCGCTACAAATTGTAACCCGACACGCCAGCGCATGAAGGTTTGCGACTTATTGGCCGAGCCTCCACGCATCATGTTCCAGATGCCTAAAAGTAAAACGACAAAGACGGCGGCAAGAGCGATAGGGACTAAATAGGCAAAAATATTCATTGGTCAGACATCCTGTTCACAAAGCGGTCCATTAAGCCTTGTGGCAAAAAGCGGCGCGCGATAGCCATGACATAGGTTGGCGTGGTGACGTAGTAATGGGCGCTCGGGCGCTTTGATTCAAGCGCATGGATGAGCTTTTCAAGCACTGCTTCCGGCGGCAATTTGAAGCGGTTCGAACCGCCTCTGCCGAGCTTTGCACGTTGTTTTTCATAAGCCGCTTGGTAATGCGATTTTTCCATATTGATGTTGCGCTCAAAATTCTTCAGCGCGGTTTCAACAAATCTACTGGTGATGGGGCCAGGCTCAATAGTTGCAACTTGAATGCCAGAGCCACGCAACTCCAGGCGCAACGCATCCGTCAAAGCTTCGAGTGCGAATTTGGAAGCCGTGTAAGCTCCACGCCACTTCATAGCGACCAGACCCAAGACCGATGAAATATTGATAATACGGCCTTCACCATTGGCTCTGAGCAGAGGCAGGCAAAGGCAAGTAAGTTCATGCCACCCGAAGAAATTGGCGGCGAACTCATCCTCCAGCACTTGGCGCGATAAATCTTCCACCGCTCCGGGCTGGCCATAAGCGCCATTATTGACCAGTGCGAAAAGCTTGCCACCCAAGCGCTTGTCAACTTCGGCAGCACAGGCTTTGACGGAGGCACTGTGGGCATAGTCCAGAATCAAAACCTCAAGGCCCTCGGCCTCCAGACGCTTGGCATCATCCATTGTGCGCACGGTGGCCAGAACCCGGTAATTGCGGGCCTTTAAACCTTTGGCAAAGGCATAGCCAATGCCGGAAGAGCAGCCCGTAACAAGTATGGTTTTTTGTGTCATATGATCCTGCCGTATTTGGGCCTATTTTTTACGGTCTAGCTAGGTTCGCGGTTTTCGCAAGTTGTTAAGAATTTGCAGTTAAAGGTTAACGGCATGGATGGGAATAGATCATGGGCATTGGGATTCTTGGCCGCCGCTGCACTGGCTGGCGCAAGCTCTGCCGCTTTGGCTGATGATCCCGTCTCGCTTGGCACATTTGAGGATTGGGAAAGTTTTACCTACCAATCAGCAGGTGCCCCAGTGTGCTATATTTATTCGGTACCTAAAAAATCTGACGCTGCAAAAAAAGTGAAACGTGATCCGATTTACTTTCTCGTCACGCATTTTCCTGGCCGCAAGATTCACGGCCAAATTTCAACGATTATCGGCTATCCCTTCAAGGAATCATCGACAGTCACTGTCAAGGTCGATGAAGCGTCATTCGAACTCTACACCAATGGCGATGTGGCCTGGGCCGCCGCTCCCGAAACCGAAGCGGAAATCGTGAAGGCGATGAAAACCGGCGGCTCCCTTTCAGTGACGGGGACCAGCTGGAAAGGCACCGAAACCACCGATACCTATTCATTGGCAGGCGTTTCCAAGGCTCTGGACAAGATTGATAGCGCCTGCAAATAATATTAATATGATTTTCCGCTTATCCCTTGCCGTTTTGCTTTACGTGCTGGCTTTTATTGCACCTGCGCAAGCTGAATGCCGCAATCTGTTTGCCGAGGGGAACTCCTATACGGCCTGCACAGTTGATGTACAAAAACAGAAGCTGGCGCTTTATAATGCCAATTCTGAAGGCCGACCTTACGGCAATTTTTCGAATTTGAGTGATGACCTTGCGAGCGAAAATAAAGCCCTCACCTTCGCCATGAACGCAGGCATGTTTGATCAGAATTTGAAGGCGATTGGCTATTATGTGGAAAATGGCAAACAGCTGAAAAAACTAAACCGCCGCAATGGCGCTGGCAATTTTCACATGAAGCCAAATGGAGTGTTTTATGTGAAGGGTGATAAAGCGGGCGTGATGGAAACCGAGGCTTTTGCCAAGTCTGGCATTAAGCCCGATCTGGCCTCACAAAGCGGGCCGATGCTGGTGATTAAAGGGGAAATTCATCCGAAGATTTCACAATCAGGCACCTCACGCAAAATTCGCAATGGCGTGGGCATGGTGGATGATCACACGCTGGTGTTTGTGATTTCCAATAGTCCTGTGACGTTTTATGAGTTTGCAGCGCTGTTCCAAGATGAGTTTGCTTGCGACAATGCCTTGTTTTTGGATGGTTCGATCTCGGCTCTGTTCAGCTCCGAGTTGGGGCGGCAAGATGGATTTTTGCCCATCGGGCCGATTGTGGGCACCTACGAATTGCGCTAAGGCAGCGCCATGACAACGCTTTTACAAACCGCTATTCCGCTGGCCGCCAGCTATATTCCCAATGACACGCGCACCACTTTGATGGGGCTCTCGCGGGAAGACCTTGCAGCCATTTTAGAGCGCGTGGGTGTTCCTGAAAAGCAGCGCAAGATGCGCATGCGCCAGCTCTGGCACTGGATCTATCAGCGCGGGGTTTTTGACTTTGCGGATATGACCGATGTTTCGAAAGAGCTTCGCGCCAAACTGGAAGACGTATTTGTGATCGGCCGCCCCGAAGTGGTGACCGAACAAATCTCATCAGACGGCACCCGCAAATGGTTGCTGCGCCTAGCCCCAGATGAGAAGGGCGCACGCCATGAAGTGGAAACGGTTTATATTCCGGAAGAAGATCGCGGCACTTTATGTATCTCCAGCCAAGTGGGTTGCACCTTAACGTGCACTTTCTGCCACACTGGAACGCAAAAGCTGGTGCGCAATTTAACGGCGGGAGAAATCGTTGGCCAGATTATGCTGGCGCGGGACCGGATTAAAGATTGGCCCGATGATATGACCGCCAACCCCAAGCCGCCATCCTCAGGACGCTACATCACCAATGTGGTTCTGATGGGCATGGGTGAGCCTCTGTATAATTTTGACAACGTGAAAACTGCCATCAACATTGCCGCTGACGGTGAAGGGCTTTCTTTGTCGAAACGCCGGATTACCTTATCCACCTCAGGCGTGGTGCCGGAAATTGTGCGGGCAGGGACGGAGATTGGCTCGGCTCTGGCCATCTCGCTGCACGGCACCACCGACGAAATTCGCAACAAGCTGGTGCCGCTCAATAAAAAATTTCCAATTGCTGAATTGCTTGAGGCTTGCCGCAATTATCCCGGGGTTTCTAACGCCAAGCGCATCACTTTTGAATATGTGATGCTCAAAGATGTGAATGACACCGTGGCCGATGCCAAGCGCTTGGTGAAGCTGTTGAGCGGGATTCCAGCAAAAGTAAATTTAATTCCGTTCAACCCTTGGCCCGGCACAGCCTATGTGTGTTCGGAGTGGGACGTAATCGAAACCTTTGCCGAGATTTTGAACAATGCCGGATATGCAAGTCCCGTGAGAACACCACGCGGGCGAGATATTATGGCCGCCTGTGGGCAGTTGAAAAGTGAAAGCATGAAGGTTAGGGCGAGTGAGAGAGTTTAGCTCCGTTGACTTTTTGTTCTCTTCGATACAGGGTGTTTCTATTATGCTGAGGTTGTTATGAGCGAACCTGAAAATCTAGTCTTGAATTTGCTGCGCGAAATGCGCGGTGAGATGGGTGATATGCGCAATGAGATGGCGACCAAAAACGATGTCGCCGAAGTACGCTCCGAAGTGAAATCGCTTCGGGCTGATGTGGCCTCTGATCTCATTAGTGTGGAACAACGCCTCAGTGTGCGGATAGCACACTTGAATTGAGCTGTGATGGAATACCACTCCTCAACGATAGGTCATGGCGTGTTGATCAATGAGTTTGAAGAGCGCCTGCGGCGGGTGGAGCAGCATCTGAAATTGTCGCCAAGTGAACCGCATTGAATCGCCAGCCAAAGATGGTGACGGCCATTGGCAGGTTGAGAGCATGAAGGTTCGAGCCAGTGAAGGGATTTGAGTTGAGGCGCAAAATTATAGGCTACTTCGCCTCCATCATCGTTGCAGCCAGTCTTCTCACTTTGGTGTTTTTTCAGATAGTGAGCGCGTACTCCACACCCAATCACGGGCCTTTGGACATTCTCTATGTTTGGGCGGTGATGGCGTTTTGGAGTTTTTTGATTACACTGCTACCTGCCTTGGTGTTGATTTACTTTGCTGAACGCAAGGCTTGGCGGTCCGTGCTTCTTTATCTCGCTGTGGGTGCGGCTTTAGGTCTTCCGGTTGGATTGTGGTTTGAAGTGCAGATTATAGTTGAATGTGCCGGCATCGGTGCAATTGCAGGCCTAACTTATTGGGGGATCGCTGGGCGTTTTGCGGGGTTGCGGGATAAGGCTGTGGCGTGATAGGTCGCTGCTCATAATCCCACGAGAGTTATGCGCCATGTCCAAATCCAAAATCAAAAAAGTCGTTCTTGCCTATTCCGGCGGCCTTGATACCTCGATCATTTTGAAATGGCTGCAGACCGAATATGGCGCTGAAGTTGTGACCTTCACGGCTGATTTGGGTCAAGGTGGTGAACTTGAACCAGCGCGCAAGAAGGCCGAGTTGATGGGCATTAA
>JANYGE010000179.1 GCA_025362535.1 Hyphomicrobiales bacterium | reverse complement strand
TCTCATTTGTTTTAGTGGCCAATATGCTTGGTATGTTCCCTTATTTCTTCACCGTCACCAGTCATGTGATCGTCACCGTGGCCTTGGCCCTGTTTGTGGTTGGCCTTGTTGTGGTGGTGGGGATCACCAAACATGGCTTGGGCTGGTTTAAGCTGTTCGTGCCACATGGCGTGCCATTGGCTATCTTGCCAGTGATCTCGGTGATTGAAATCATTTCCTTCTTGTCGCGCCCGATTTCGCTGGGTCTACGCTTGTTCGGCAACATGCTGGCTGGTCATATTGTTCTGAAAGTCTTCGCTGGTTTCGTCGTGAGCTTGGGCGCACTCGGCGGCATTGGTATTCTGGGTGCGATCGCGCCCATGTTCATGGCCGTTGCCCTCACCGCACTCGAATTCCTCGTGGCTTTCCTGCAAGCTTTCGTGTTCGCCATTCTCACATGCGTATATCTAAACGACGCACTTCACCCTTCACATTAACCTTCAACCCAAACTGAAAAAACACTAGGAGAACTACTATGGATCCAGCAGCAGCAAAGCTCATCGGCGCAGGTATCGCATGCATTGGCATGGGCGGAGCCGGCATTGGCGTGGGCCACATTTTCGGCAACTACCTTGCAGGCGCATTGCGCAATCCAGCAGCAGCTGGCTCGCAATTCACCAACGCGCTCATCGGCGCTGCTCTTGCTGAAGGCTTGGGCATTTTCTCGCTCGTTGTTGCCCTTCTGCTTCTCTTCGTTGCTTAATTCGAAGATTTAAACGTTTAGTTTGGGCTGGCCTTTGGGCCGGCCTATTCTCGTAATATGAGGCTGTCAGATGGCGACCACCACAACTGAATCCACTCAAGCGGAAGGCGGGGAAAGCAAGTTTCCACCGCTCGATTCTAAATCATTTCCATCCCAGCTATTTTGGCTGGTGATCTTCTTTGCAGCGCTTTATCTTTTGATGAGCCGCCTGGTTTTGCCAAAACTCGCAGCCATCATCAGCAACCGCAAAGCTCAGATTGATGGTGATCTGGCACGGGCTTCTGCCTTGAAAGACGAAACTGAGGCTGCCCTCAAGAATTACGAAAAAGCATTATTTGATGCGAGAGCCAAAGCCACTGACATTGGCCGCGAAACCCGCGCTAAAGTTTCGGCTGAGATTGATGCTGATCAAGCAAATCTCGATGCCGCTTTGTCGAAGAAGATAAAGGATGCTGAAGCCAAAGTGGCCAAAGCCAAAGCCAAGGCGATGGAATCGGTTGAAGCTATTGCCAGTGAATCCGCTGCTGATATTGTGGCGAGCTTAACCGGCGGCAAAACTCTTAAAACTGCCGCGGCCAAAGCCGTGGCTGCAGTAAAGCGTTAAGGAGCGAGACATGCAATTCGATCAAACATTTTTCGCTTTAGTTGCGCTGGTCATTTTTATTGGCATCGTGCTCTATGCCGGGGCTCACAAGAAAGCAGCCATTGCTTTGGATGATCGCGCCAAGCTGATCTCCAAAGAATTGAATGATGCCAAACAGCTGCGCCTCGATGCTGAAAAGCTTCTCGCTGATTATAAACAGAAGCGCATTGATGCTGAAAAAGAAGCCCAAGCGATTGTGGCTCAGGCTAAATCAGCTGCTGCTCAATATGGCGAAGAAGCCCGCAAGAAATTAACCGAAACCATCGCGCGCCGCACCAAGCAAGCCGAACAGAAGATTGCTCAGGCTGAAGCTGCCGCTGCCAAAGACGTGCGCAGTTCAGCCACAGAACTCGCCATTGCCGCTGCAACCAAACTAATCTCCGAGCAAAAAGCTGGCGCGAAGCTGGTTGCAAATTCAATCGCTGCAGTGAAATCACGGTTGAATTAAGCGCACTAACATAGAAATTAAAAACCCGGCCTTGGTGCCGGGTTTTTTATTGTTTTATTTCACTCCGCGGCCTGCTGGTAATCCTCAATCGGTGGGCAGGTGCAGATGATGATTGACGCCGTTCCGGCGATGGCCCCGAATGTCGCCGAGAACCAGGTCCGGGCACTCGCCACCACCGGCAAGTCACGCTCGAGTGTGCTGCCGAATGTGCCGACGGTAATCGAAGCCGCCATCGCCGGATATGAGGCGACGATCTGGTTGGGATTGATGGCGCCGGCGGGGACGCCAAAACCTGTGATCGACAAGCTTAACGCCGCCGTGAACGCCGCGGTCA
>JANYGE010000176.1 GCA_025362535.1 Hyphomicrobiales bacterium | reverse complement strand
CGGTTGATGCGCTGGCCATTGCCATTTGCCATGCGCAGCATCGTGGCTCCCGAAAGCTGCAAGAGATTTTGGATCGTTCTTGACTTGTTCTCGGTTTTGTAATAAGTAATACTTAGAGGTATTACCATGCGTGTGACCAGCAAAGGCCAAGTGACGATTCCAAAAGCGGTGCGCGATAAGCTCGGCATTGCACCCGGCACTGATGTTGGCTTTTCGGAGGAGGGGGCTTTGATAGTTATGAATCAGGATGTGATCATAGAAGGCGAAAGCCGTGGCGAGAGAATTGCGCGGCGACTTCTTGAGTTTGGCCGGATGGCCCGCAAAGAAGGCTTGCTCAATGATTTGACGACGGATGAAATTATGGAGCTGACACGGGGGCCGCGTGATGAACGCAACTCTCGTTGATTCCAATATTATACTTGATGTGATTAAAGAAGACAGCCTCTGGGGGCTATGGTCATTTAGGCAAATCGTAGTCAGTGCCAATATGGGTGCATTATACGTCAATCAATTGATTTATGCCGAAGTTGCTGCTGCATTCGACAAACAATTTGAACTCGCTGGTTTTTTGAAAAGCAATGAAATTGAATTAATTGACTTACCTTGGGAGGCGGCGTTTTTGGCAGGCCATACGCATGTGCATTATCGGCGCAATGGCGGTTCTCGTGAACGGACCTTACCTGATTTTATGATTGGATCACATGCGTTGGTCAAAGAGTTCCGGTTGGTGACGAGGGATGTTCAACCCTATCGCACTTATTTCCCAACCCTCGACATCATCGCGCCGGATACGCACCCATGAGAATATTAGCATGATCGGTAAATTAAAAGGGCGCATTGATTCCGTTGGTGCGGATTGGCTGATGGTGGATGTGGGGGGCGTGGTTTATTTTGCCTCATGCTCGGGCCGCACATTATCAGCCCTGCCACCCATCGGCGAATTTGCTGAAATTTATACCGAGATGTTGGTGAGCCAAGATAATATTCGCTTGGTGGGTTTCTCGAGTACACTGGAAAAAGAATGGTTTCGGCTTTTGCAAACTGTGCAAGGGGTTGGAGCACGTGTGGCGTTGGCGATATTATCTGTGCTGTCGCCGCATGAACTGGCTTCGGCAATTGCGCTGCAAGATAAAGCCATGATCGGGCGGGCCAATGGTGTCGGCAAGAAATTGGCCGAACGTATTGTGCTGGAGTTGAAAGATAAGGTGCCAGCGTTTTCAGGTGCTGATGTGGGCTTAGGACACATGGCGGCGGAACTTTCATCTTCGCGGCCCACTGCAGCAACTGATGCGGTGTCGGCGCTGGTCAATCTGGGTTATGGCCAAACCCAAGCCGCACAAGCTGTGAGTGCGGCGATCAGGAAGGGCGGTGATGATTTGCCTACTGAAAAATTGATTAGAGCGGCGCTGAAGGAGTTGGCGACAGCATGACGAGGCTGGTGCTTGATGGTGTTGTAAAACCCGAAGATGCACTCGACACGCATCTGCGACCACAGCGGCTTTCGGAATTTGTGGGGCAGAGCAAAAACAAACTGAACCTTTCAATTTTTATTGAAGCAGCGAAATCGCGCAACGAGGCTTTGGATCATGTGTTGTTTGCGGGGCCGCCTGGCTTAGGCAAGACTACATTGGCGCAGATTATGGCGCGCGAGATGGGGGTTAATTTCAGGGCCACATCAGGTCCGGTGATTGCCAAGGCGGGAGATTTAGCGGCACTGCTTACTAATCTGGAAGATCGCGATGTGTTGTTTATTGATGAAATCCATCGCCTCTCTCCCATCGTCGAAGAAGTTCTATATCCAGCGATGGAGGATTTTCAGCTTGATCTGATTATCGGGGAAGGGCCAGCGGCCAGATCCGTGCGGATTGATTTGGCGCGTTTCACCTTGATTGGAGCCACCACGCGGACGGGGCTTTTGACCACACCACTGCGCGATCGCTTTGGCATTCCGGTGCGGCTGGATTTTTATAATGAGGAAGAGCTCTTACAAATTGTGCACCGCGGCTCGCGCATCCTGAATATGCCGATCACTGAAGAGGGTGCACGCGAAATTGCCAAGCGTTCACGCGGCACACCGCGTATTGCGGGCCGCTTGTTGCGCCGCGTGCGTGATTTTGCCTCTGTTGATGGCGTTGCCACTGTTGATGTGAAGGCGGCAGATAAAGCTTTGCGGGCCATGGATGTGGACCATGCTGGACTAGATGCGCTTGATCATCGTTATCTCAAATGTATTGCTTTGAATTTCGGTGGAGGGCCTGTTGGCATTGATACGATTGCAGCTTCGCTTTCGGAAGGTCGCGATGCGATTGAAGATGTGGTGGAACCTTATCTATTGCAACTTGGATTTCTCAACCGCACGCCGCGAGGGCGCTTGCTCACCCATCATGCCTTTAAGCATTTGGGTTTGGCAGTGCCGCAGCGCGATGATATTACCCAAGGGATTTTAGATGTCTAATTTTCAAGTGCGGGTT
>JANYGE010000117.1 GCA_025362535.1 Hyphomicrobiales bacterium | reverse complement strand
GTTCAATCAATTGCTGCGCCAACTTAGCGCCACGGCTTTCACCTTCAACAACTTCATCTGGTTTTAAAACTATCAAAGCCCCCTCCTCCGAAAAGCCAACATCAGTGCCAGGCGCAATGCCGAGCTTATCGCGCACCGCTTTTGGAATCGTCACTTGGCCTTTGCTGGTCACGCGCATGGTAATACCTCTCAGTATTACTTATTGCAAAACCGAGAACAAGTCAAGAACGATCCAAAATCTCTTGCAGCTTTCGGGAGCCACGATGCTGCGCATGGCAAATGGCAATGGCCAGCGCATCAACCGAGTCTGCCGTTTGCAAAACAGCACGCGGCAACAAAATTTTGACCATATGTTTCACTTGGTCTTTCTCGGCATGGCCATTGCCCACTACAGTTTTCTTGATCACATTAGGGGAATATTCAGCCACACCAATTTTGCGTAAGCTAGGCGCTAACATCACCACACCACGCGCCTGCCCCAGCTTCAAAGTGGCGCGCGCATCCTTGTTCACAAAGGTTTCTTCAATCGCCGCCTCATCGGGTTTGAACTCATCCAACACCGCTAGAATCTGTTGGTGAATTTGTAACAGTCTGGTGGCGAGATCATCTTCAGTCACCGAATGCACAGCCCCATCGGCCACATAAGATAGCCTGGAACCTTCCGCTTCAATAATGCCCCAGCCGGTGTGACGTAAGCCGGGGTCTATGCCGATGATGCGGATGACACTCATTCTTCCGGATAAAGCTTTGCCATCACGTCATCAGGAATATCGACATTGCTGAACACCACTTGCACGTCATCATCTTCATCCAACATCTCGATAAGCTTCATCAGTGTTTCAGCTTTTTCAAAATCCACAGGAGCCATCACATTGGGTTTCCAGATCATTTTAACACTTTGAGCTTCACCAAATTTGGTGGCGAGTGCTGCGGCCACATCATTCAGATTTTCAAAGGCACAGATGATGGCGTGTGATGTCTCATCAGACGTGGCATCATCAGCCCCGGCTTCAATTGCCGCATCCATCATGGCATCCACCGATGCTTTAGCGAGTGGATAAGTCACTTCACCCACATGGGAGAACATGAAAGACACTGAATTTGTTTCACCCAAATGCCCACCAAGCTTGGTAAAGGAGGAGCGCACATTGGAAGCCGTACGGTTGCGATTGTCAGTGAGCGCTTCCACAATGATGGCCACACCGCCAGGGCCATAGCCTTCATAACGCACATTATCAAAGTTACCCTCATCTGCACCCGAGGCTTTTTTGATAGCGCGCTCAATATTATCCTTCGGCAAATTCTCCGCACGAGCGTTTTGAATAGCCAAACGCAAACGTGCATTTGCCGCTGGATCGGGAACACCAGCCTTGGCCGCCACCGTGATTTCGCGGGCCAGCTTGGAGAATATCTTTGACCGCAGCTTATCCTGTTTGCCCTTGCGGAACATGATGTTTTTATATTGTGAATGGCCAGCCATGAAAACTCCGAAGACATAAAAGTGGTGCCGCCATATAGCCAAGTTGCCCCTGCCCACACAAGCGCTGAAAGCTTAGTCTTCGGCAGCGCTATCAAGATAGCCGTGAACCTCACCGCGAAAATCCGTAACGTGATAAGTGCTGCCATTATCGGATTGCAGATAAGTAGGCCCGATGGGCACTTTGCCAAAGCCACCAGGAATATCCAGCATGTAAGTTGGAAGGCACAGGCCAGAAAGCCGGCCGCGCAAACCCTGCATAAGCCTTTGCCCTTCCACAATTGAGCAGCGGAAATGTTCAGTACCTTTGGCTTTGTCGAGATGATGCAAATAATAGGGCTTCACCCGCAGCGCTACCAACTCTCTCATTAACGTACTTAAAGTTTCAACGGAGTTATTGACACCTTTGAGCAGAACACTTTGCGATAGAAGTGGAATGCCAGCATCCGTCAGTTTGGCAAATGCCAGTTTCACGTCATCAGAAATTTCATTGACGTGATTTACATGCACCACCACATAAACCGCAGTCCGCACTTTAAGGGCTGCAAGCAACCCATCACCAATTCGCGATGGGTCAGCAACAGGTGAACGCGTGTGAATTCTAATAACTAGCACATGTTGAATCTTAGAAAGCTCATCCATGAGCTTGGCCAAGCGCCTATCCGAAAGCACCAAGGGATCACCGCCTGATAAAATCACTTCCCAAATTTCGGGATGACTTCGGATATAGTCCAGTGCGGCCTTTATTTCCGCAGAGTCTAACGCTTCATCAGCCTTCCCCACTTTTTCGCGGCGAAAGCAAAAACGACAATAAACGTGACAAGTGTGCGTCGGTTTGAGCAACACGCGGTCGGGGTAGCGATGCGTAACACCTTTAACTTTTTCATGTATGGCATCCCCAATGGGATCGACCAACTCTCCCTGAGTTTTATTCAGCTCCAGCTTACTCGGCACATATTGCACATAAATCGGATTACTCACATCCGGCACTTTGATAAGGCTCTGCACATGCGGCGTGATGCGCATGTTGAAATTCTCAACAACGCCCGTAAGGCCACACACCTCATCGGCGGAGGCTAACCCGGCGGCTTCAAGTTCGGTCAAATTTTTGATCGCGGAAACTGCACGCCGATTTTGTGTCACTGGTCGCCCTGAAAATAACGAATGCAAAATTTGAGATTGATTTTGAGCGGGCCTTATAGCCACCCACAATAGCATCACACAAGCGCCCTGCTTTAACTTGTCTTTAACGATAAGGAGGCAATTCTAACCACCGACAGTGTGTTTGTGGAGTGAGTAAGATGACTTTAAAAGTGGCTTCGGTAGAAACTTTCTCGTTTGACGGCGAGAGCTTTGGCACCTCGGGTGCCGCAGCATTGCGAAAGGTTAAGACATTGGCCGACACAGCTCCCACAGGACGCCTCTTTGCATCCATTGCAACTTTGACCGAAATGAGTGCAGCCACCAGTGCCGCTCTCGAGATGGGTCAATTGGAAAAAGCAACTTCTATTGCAGCCAAACTGGTACAAGCCGGCGAAAGCAAATTGCCCAGCTTCTTTCGCCGCAAGGCTTAAGCGACAACCAGTTGTTGAATTGTCTGCTCTATTGCTGTCTAAGATTACTCTTAGACAGATGAACGTGACTTCAATTCGACAGACTAAGACGCCTCTCGCAAACGTAATTTCCGCAAGAATTTCGACAAAGTTCTTCCAGATACGCTGCTATCGGACAGAGATATTTCAGGTCTGTGCCAATCGCCGCGCTGTACAAAAGCGCTTACATCGGCAAATGGCATTGGCTTTGCAAAAAAGAAGCCTTGCAAATAGTCACATCCCAAACTTGTGAGAATATTCGCATGTGCCGCAGTTTCAACACCTTCCGCACAAACTTCAATATTCTGCGATTTACCGATTTCCACCAATGACCGAACCAATCGGCGTTGTGGCTCACTTTCCACAACACTCAAAGTGAGCTGCCGATCAATTTTCATACGATTTGGATTAAGCCGTAAAAGACTGACGATCGAGGCATGACCCGTGCCAAAATCATCAATGTCAATGCCAATACCAAGATTCTTGATCGCGTCGATATTGACTGTATTGAGATCATCGCCATCATCAAGAAAAATCGACTCGAGCAATTCAAATGAAACGCGTCCAGGCTGAATAGCCAGCGAATTCAAACTCTCAATCAGTGTTTCATTCCCAAGCCTGCGCGCTGAAACATTTACCGATACTTTTGGAATATTGAGCCCATCAGCATCCCACTGCTTTAGATCTGCCAGCGCCTGTTCCAAAATCGTCCGGTCAATTGCATCAACAGCACCGAGTTCCGAGGCCACATTCAAGAATTTGTCAGGCGCCAACAAGCCACGTGTTGGGTGGCGCCACCGTGCCAGCGCTTCAACACCTGCAATATCTCTGGTTTTAGCATTGAAAATCGGTTGGTAAAACGGAACGAATTCCTTGCGCTCCAAAGCATTCAACAAATCATCAGCACATTGCTTGTTGGCAATAACTTCTGCCTGCAAACTTCCGGTGAAGTGAACAGAACAGTTACGCCCCGAACGTTTAGCGCGATACAAAGCGATATCAGCATTGATCAGCAGCTGCTTAGGGTCAATATCCCCAGCCGATTCAGCAATACCAATGCTCACACCACAGCGACATTCCTGCCCTTGCCAATCAATCGGTTGGATTGAAACTTGGATGACCCGCTCCACCATGCTCTGGAGAATGCGCCGATCAGGCGAAGGTGAAAGTAAAACCACAAACTCATCACCACCAATGCGGGCCACCAAATCACTGTTGCGAAATTGTGTGCGCAGCAACAGCGCTGTCTGCACCAAAACCGCGTCGCCTGCGGCATGGCCTTTGGTATCATTGATTTGTTTGAAGCGATCGAGATCAATGTGAAGTAGCGTAAGGCTTTGCCCCTGTTTACTGCCACTTTTAAATCTCAAGAGTGCATTATCGAGGTGACGGCGATTGGGCAGCCCGGTGAGAGAGTCATGCAACGAAGCATGCTCCAAATGACTGCGCGCCACTTCGAGATCTCTACTGCGGTTTTCAGCCAGTAACTTGGCCGAGCGAAACGCTTCAGCTTTTTCAACATCCTCAGTGACATCCCACATCACGCCGATCACCGAACTATAGTCTATCTCTTGGGTTGGGAAAGTTGCCCTACATCTAATGTATTTCACTGAACCCGAGTCCAGAATGATACGATAGTCGAGTGTGAAATTTTCACGTTTCGCTATGCCATTTGCGCAGGCTTGATTAGCTTGCTCAAAATCATCGGGATGAACCAGTCTCTCCCATGTCCCTTTAAGCAGCGGACCATCGTTATACTCAATCCCGAACATTTCACAGCTGCGCCAATCCCAATAGGTTTGGGAGTTAATGACATCGAACTTCCAAATCCCGACCTGCGATGTCGAAAGTGCCAGTACGAGCCGGTGCGAAAGCTCAGCAAGCTCCAGCTGACGGTTGCGAATTTGCGTAACATCCGTGTCAGTGCCAATGATGCGAAGCGGAAACCCATTCTCATCGCGATCAAGCACCCGACCCCGTGCTAAAATCCACATCCAATGGCCGTCGCGGTGACGTTGGCGATATTCATAAGATACCTCGTCCATTGAAGCTTTATACCGCTCGGCCATTTTTTCCAGCACGAGCTCATGATCGTCGGGGTGAATTTCTTTGAGCCAGTTCTCATCATCGAGTTCAAGCTCTTCATCATCATGAATCCCACGCATCCGTTTCCAGTTCCGGGAATATGTCCATATGTCGTTCTTAACATCGCAGTCCCACACGCCCTGACCAGCACTTTCAAGGGCAAAATCCCAGCGTGTCGTCGCATCATCGGCCGATTGTTCAGCGCGTTTTTGCTTATCGATTGAGGTTACTTGAACGATAAAAGTTGGGATGCCCGGTCCATAAGAATTTGGCAAAACCGACACAGATGCGGTCACCCAAACGAGCGAACCATCTTTGTGAATATATTGGCGATCAACGGAAAACGCGTCATTATGTGACGCCGTTAGGGCCCGCAGTTTTTTGCGCGCTTCCTTCCAGTCAGGGTGTAATACAATGCGTTGTATGGGTTCACCAAACAGCTCATTCTTTTCATAGCCCAGCAATTGGCAAAGACCTTTGCCGACGCGCAAAATTTGAAATTCACTGTCGAGCAATATCAGCCCGTTAGAGGGGCTATCAACAATGTCTTCAAATAAACCATAACCCGTCATTGAGGGCTCGGTTTTGTTAGAACTCGTGTCGATATTATCCAACTTCGTGATGACCTTTGCGCCGCGATGAACCAAAATCGCATGGGAGAGCCATGTATTTCAGTACAATTTGAACACTAAAGGACGGAAATTTGAAACCGAGTTAAATTATAAAGATTGTGAGAGATTGTAGAGCATATGGTTTACAATTAGTTAGCAACGGCTGCAGTCATTGCCTTAAAGGCGGAAGCCCTGTCTTGGGCCTGCTTCAACAAATCCGCTGGCATTTTCGCCATAGCTTCATCAAGTATGGGGTCAGCACGCCCTCCGGCCTTTGCCAATATATTCCATTTGGCCGCCTCAACCGCATCAACGTCGACGCCATGGCCCGTGGCATAAAGTTTTGACATGCGGTTCATGGCAACCGGGTTCCCATGATTGGCTGAAATCAAAAGCCACTTAGCTCCCAGCTTTTCATCTTTCTGCACACCCTCGCCGCGAAACACCAAAACCCCATATTCAAGAGCCGCATCCGGCATGCCTTGCACGGCGGCTTTGGAAAACCACGTGGCCGCTGCCACCATATTTTTATCAACACCGCGCCCATCTATATAGAGTAAGGCCAGATTATATTGCGCATCAGCAAAGCCTTGATCCGCAGCTTTCTGAAACCAGAAGGCCGCATCTTTCCAAGCAGGCGGATTGTTGTAAATGCCGCTATAGAAGAGCGCTAAATTATACTGCGCTTGAAAATTTCCGGCTGTGGCCGCTTTTTCCAACCACGGCGCACCTTCATCCAAGTTAGGCTCCCCCAGCGATCCATCGAGCAACAACATGCCCAGTGAAAATTGGGCTTCCACGTTGCCCTTGTCAGCAGCCTTGGCAAACCACACTTGAGCTTGTTTTGGATCGGGCTCTACACCCAGACCTTTCTGAAAAATCGTGGCGAGCATGACCATGGCGCGCGCATCGTCTTTTGCGGCAAATTCTTCGGCCAATGATTTGGCTTCGGCATATTTGCCGTCATCAAACAAGGCCATAGCCTCGTCAAAAACCGGTGGGCTTTGCTCTTGTGCAAAGCTGACATGTGAAGCAGCGAGGGATAGAAAAATGAATGTGAAAAACTTTTTCATCACTTCAATCGAGCGGCAAGTTCAGAAATAATCCGAGTGGCATTGGCAGCGCTTTCCCACATTTCATCCAGAGGGCGGATAAAGTCAGGCTTCTGCGGCAATAATATGTCTAACTCAGCAAGGCTCACGGCATCAAATGGCACTGAAGGTACTTCAGCGATATCATTCCACCACTTGATCAGAGGTTCACCACCCGTCTGCTTTTTCTGGGTGAAGGCCACGTAATCTGCTCCCTGTTCAGAGGCTTCCATCGCGGCATGGCGCGAAGTTCCGCAACCAACCCCAACCATCGCATCGCGCGGCAGCGACATGCGCAAATCCACAATCGCATGTTCCATTGTATTTATATGGAGCCCATCAGCCCGCAGACGGCTGACAATGCGTGGCTCCACGTCTTGCAAAAACACCGCAAGCCCGAGCCCTTGAAGGGCAGCCACGTCTTCCGTCTTCACTGTATCAGGCACGATAATGCTCGCACATTCACCTGCCGCACAAGCTGCCGCCGCACAGGCAACGATGTCTGAGGGTGAAAGTGAATTTGGGGCGACGAGGTAAAACTGAGTCATAGAGCCTTATCAAACTTTAATGTTGCGATTTCAATTGCTCTGCACTCGGCAGGAAATAGGCAAGCAAACCAAGTGCAGGAAGAATTGAGCAGAGCTCAAATACGAACCGAATGCTGGTATGATCAGCAATGACGCCGAGCACAGCCGCTCCAAGCCCACCCATGCCAAAAGCAAACCCAAAGAACAGACCCGAAATCATGCCCACACGACCTGGCATCAGCTCTTGGGCGTAAACCACAATTGCGGAAAAGGCCGAAGACAAAATCAACCCAATCGGAACAGTGAGAGCCACAGTCCAGAATAAATTGGCGTGAGGCATGAGAAGCGCAAACGGCAAGGTGCCCAGAATTGAGAACCAGATGACAGATTTGCGACCAATCCGATCTCCAATCGGGCCTCCAGCAAATGTGCCAAAGGCCACAGCACCCAAAAA
>JANYGE010000078.1 GCA_025362535.1 Hyphomicrobiales bacterium | reverse complement strand
CAGAAAACCATAAACCTTAGCCATCCAAGCCGAGTCGCGCTTGGCCAGATAGTCATTGACTGTCACCACATGTACGCCCTTGCCTTCAAGCGCATTCAGATAAACTGGTAACGTGGCCACCAAAGTTTTACCTTCACCGGTTTTCATTTCTGAAATCATACCAGAGTTCAACACCATGCCGCCCACCAACTGCACATCAAACGGGCGAAGACTCAAGCTGCGCTTAGCTGCTTCGCGAACTGCAGCAAATGCCGGAACCAGGAGATCATCGACAGATTTGCCGCCCGCAATCTCGGCCTTAAACTGCGCTGTCAGGCTTTTAAGCTCGGCATCGCTCATGGCTGCATATTGAGCCTCCAAAGCATTAATTTCTGGCACGCGTTTTTGAAAGCTCACCAACTTACGGTCATTGGTCGTGCCAAAAATTTTTGCGGCGATAGTGCGCAATCCAAGCATGTGATTCGTTCCTTAAGGGGAGTAGGACCCCAGTTTTGGCGGTCTTCTAGCCCAGCCCATGGTGCGGCGTAAACATTTCAATTTAGCAATGTTTGCCAGCCCAAAGACCTAGCGCGATACATTTCCAAGCGAGATAAGGTGAAGCTGCGACATTTTCAACCTGTTGCTTTGCCGCAACAGCTCGCCAAAAGGCTTATTATTGCCTTGTTTCCTAGGCATGGGCTGCATATAGCAAATAGTTTAGGCGAAAAGACAACCGATGGAATTCATGCCGAGCATTCACAATCTTTTGAAGTCATCCCTCCTCGTTACCGCGTTTGGGGTGGCTATTGCATTTTCTTCGCCTGGTTTTGCCCAGTCGACAACGGCAGAACCACTCACTGGCGAGGATAAAGCCGTGGCTTCGGTCAACGGCTATCAAATCAAAACCTCAGAAGTGCGCATGGCCTTTGATGATGTGATCGGCCAATTGCCAAACATGCCAGCTAAGCTGCGGTTTCCCTTCGTTGTGGAATTTTTGATTGAGCGCCATTTGCTGGCCCAGGTCGCTGCAAAAGATGGCATTGGCGAAAGCGAAGACTATAAGCGCCGCTTGGCCGCCTACCAGGCCAAAGCCTTGCGCGATTCATATTTGGCCCAAAAAATTGCCCCCGCCGTAACCGAAGACGAAATCAAGGCGGCTTATGAAAAAGAATCCGCTAAAGTTAAGCAGACCGAACGCGTGCGCGCCCGCCATATTCTGGTGGCCTCTGAAAAAGAAGCCCTTGATATTGAAGCTAAACTGAAGGCTGGCTCGAAATTTGAAGACCTTGCCAAGCAATATAGCTTGGACGGTTCGAAAGATTACGGCGGCGATCTCGGCTATTTCACCGCACCGGAAATGGTAAAGGCTTTTTCCGATGCAGCCTTCCAGCTCAAAGTTGGAGAAATCTCCCCTCCAGTCAAAACGGATTACGGCTGGCACATCATCCGCATGGATGATCGTAAAATGGGCGCAGCCCAGCCTTATGATCAGGTAAAGGGAGCAATCCGCAATGTTCTCGTGCGCGATAAAGTTCAAGCCTTATTGGCCAGTCTCCAAGGCACAGCCAAGGTGGAAATTCTCGATGAAGACTTGAAAAAGGCTCAAGCGGAAGCTGACGCCCAACATAAGCTTCTTCTGGACAAGCAAAAGAATGAAGCTGGAGCCGCAGTGTCAGGCGATCAACCTCCTGCCGATGGCGCAATCACTGATGAAGGTGGCAAAGGCGACTTGGCTTTGCCGGATGCTCCACAGTAATCTTAAGTTTTAAGGGGGCATTGATGGCTAATCTGGTTTCTCCGCTGGCACCAGCACAATTTCCAACTCTGCCGGAAATTGCGGGCGTCAGGCTTAGCGCTGCCGCAACTGGCATTCGTTATAAAAACCGCCCCGATGTTTTGGTCGCCCTTTTGGATAAGGGCACTACGGTTGCGGGCTGCCTCACCACCTCAAAATCTCCCTCTGCGCCTGTAGATTGGTGCGTTGCCAACTTGAAGGCTGGCAAAGCCCGGGCTCTCGTGGTTAATGCTGGCAACGCCAATGCCTTCACGGGCAAAGCAGGCGTGGCCACGGTGAAAGCTGTTGCAAACGCTTCTGCAAAAACCTTTGGCTGCAAAGTTGCTGAAGTTTTCCAAGCCTCAACAGGCGTGATCGGTGAGCCACTCAATCCAGCCCCCATTGTGAATGCCCTTGCTGATCTCAACAAAAACGCTTCAGCCACTGAATGGGATATGGCGGCCCGCGCCATTATGACCACAGACACCTTTCCAAAAGCCGCCACCGTAAAAGTGAAGTTCGGTAATCAGCTGATCACCATTAATGGCATTGCCAAAGGCTCAGGCATGGTAGCTCCCGATATGGCAACCATGCTGGTGTTTATTTTCACTGATGCCACTATCCCAGCGCGCATTTTACAAAAACTTTTAAGCCAAGCGGTGTCCCCAAGTTTCAACTGTATCACCGTCGATGGCGACACTTCAACCTCAGACACCGTGTTGCTTTTCGCCACGGGTAAATCGGAGGCTCTGAAAGATTTAAAATCCGCCGATGACGCACGGCTAAAGCCTTTTGCCAAAGCCCTCTCTGCTCTTTGCCTCGATCTTGCTCATCAAGTGGTGAAGGATGGTGAAGGCGCTGAGAAATTCGTCGAAATTAAAATCACTGGTGCTGAATCCGCTGAGGCTGCCAAGAAAATCGGCATGACCATTGCAAATTCTCCCTTGGTCAAAACCGCGATTGCGGGCGAAGATGCAAATTGGGGCCGCATTGTTATGGCCATTGGTAAATCTGGCGAAAAAGCCATTCGCGATAAATTGCGCATTAAAATTGGTGGCATACTCGTGGCCGCCAAGGGCATGAAAGATGCCACTTACAAAGAAGCTGATATTATGCCCCACATGAAGGGCCGCGACATTAAAATCGAAGCCGATATTGGTGTGGGCAAAGGCACCGCCACCGTGTGGACCTGCGATCTCACCCACCGCTATATTGATATTAACGGCTCCTACCGCAGCTAATGAAAAGCGTATTGGTCGTAGCCGTTGCCCTGATCGACCCCGATGGCCGCATTCTTCTATCCAAACGCCCCGAAGGAAAGTCGCTGGCTGGCCTGTGGGAATTTCCAGGCGGCAAGGTGGAAGCTGGCGAACGGCCAGAACAGGCCTTGATCCGCGAACTTAAAGAAGAGCTTGGTATCAATGTTGAAGAATCCTGTCTTGCGCCCCTAACCTTTGCCAGCCATGCCTATGATGATTTTCACTTGCTCATGCCGCTTTATGTCTGCCGTCGCTGGAAAGGCATTGCCCAAGGCTTAGAAGGCCAAGCAATTAAATGGGTGCATGCCAAATCCCTGCGCGATTATCCCATGCCGCCAGCTGACTTGCCGCTCATCCCGCATTTGCAAGACTTGCTTTAAGCCGCACCTGCATAAGCAATGCTGGCCATCATGCCCGAATTCATGTGGTAGAGATGGTGGCAATGAAACGCCCAATTGCCGGGATTATCAGCTTGGAATTGGATCGTCACTTGCTCGCCCACCGGAACCAAAATGGTGTCGCGCACTGCTCCATCTAAACGCTTGTCACCTATAGCAACCACTTTGAAATAATGTCCGTGCAAATGCATAGGATGCGCCATGCTGGTTAAATTGCGTAGCACAACTTCAACCCGCTCTGCCTGGCGCACATTAAACAGAACGTTATGCATCATCGACTTGTTGTTAAAACCCCATGCATAATTTTCAGTGCCACCAGTCAACTCCACCAACTCACTATGCGTCACGGGCTCAGCAATAACTTTAGCCAATGATTTAAGCTGGGCTTCCATGGCAAGATCAACCACATCTCCAGCCACCCCTTGATCACTGAGTTTTGAAATCTGCCCATCGCCCGATTGTAGAATAATGCCGGAGCGCAATGTGCTACCTTCCGATTGAAATAAAATCGGCCACGCACCAGAACCTTGCGGCACTTGCAATCGAATGTCGGCGCGTTGGGCTATAGCCAGAGGAAAGCGCTTCGCCTTAAAAGGCAAAACCGTGTTGCCATCTACAGCAATCAATTCACCTGTTAGTTCGCCCAAATCAATCCACAAATTTGTAGCCGCACAACCATTGATAATCCGCAACCGCACAGCCCCATTTTTCTCAACCCGCAAAACTTCAGGATCATCTAAAGTGCGGTCATTGGCCAACATCGCATCATAAGGCACATCATTCGCCATCATGCCCATCATGGCGGCATCCATTTTCATCGAACCCATATTATGCATGGCATGGGCACCACCGCCATTTTGCAATTCACGGAGAATCTCCGCCGGATCACGGAATGTAAAATCATGCAGCATCACCACATGTTCTTGTTCATCAAAAACCGGCTGAGCGGTTTCACGCACAATCAACGGAGCAGCAAGCAGGCTTTGCTCTTGCAACCCTAAATGCGAGTGCATCCAATGGGTGCCAGCTTTGTTGTTTTCAAAGTCATAAATTCGGGCTTCACCGGCTTTCAGGGCTGTGCCGGATAATTGCGGAACACCATCTTGAGCGGTAGGCGGCGTTAGCCCATGCCAGTGGATAGCCGTTTCTTCGGTCATATCATTTTTGAGTTCCAAGGCAAAACGCTCACCGAAAATCATCTCAAGGCCCGGCTTGCCAGTGGGGCCCATAATCCCAAACACTTTTGCGGGCTTGCCCTTCACATCAAGAATGCGCGATTGAATGGTGAGTCGTGGATATTCCGCTGCAAAGCTTGGTGTAGCGAGTGCCATAGCACCTGCAGCCAAAAAACCACGCCGTGAAAGTTTCATCATGTCACACCAATCCTGCTGCATTCAACATAACGACGTAATGAAATAAGTTTCAGACTATTTAGAGGCTTCGTCCAATACCCAGGAACTTCTCACGTCTTTGGGTTCGAATAAGATCAGCCGAAAGTCCACTGAAAGCCTGTAGGGTTCTGGCAATCGCCTCACTCACGGCGTCCATGGCTTGGGAAGGCATCCGGTGTGCGCCACCCATAGGTTCAGGCACTATCTCATCAATCACGCCGAATTTCTTGAGGTCTTGCGCCGTGATTTTCAGCGCAACGGCTGCATCTTTGGCCCGCGCCGGATCGCGCCACAAAATCGAAGCCGCTCCTTCGGGTGAAATCACGCTATAAATGGCATGTTCCAACATCAAAACCGTATTGGCCGTGGCAATCGCAATCGCTCCACCAGAGCCACCTTCGCCAATAATCACTGAGACCAGCGGAACCCCCAAGCTTAAACAACAATCAGTTGAACGGGCAATCGCCTCGGCCTGACCGCGCTCTTCTGCATCAACTCCGGGATAGGCACCCGATGTGTCAACAAAGGTAATCACTGGCAAACCAAACCGATCCGCCATTTCCATCAAGCGCACGGCCTTGCGATAACCCTCAGGTTTCGCCATGCCGAAATTATGTTTCAGCCTGCTTGCCGTGTCAGAACCCTTTTCTTGGCCAATCACCACAACGGCTTGGCCTTTAAAACGCCCAAGTCCACCCACCACGGCTTCATCTTCGGAAAATTTACGATCCCCCGCTAAGGGCACAAAATCAGTAATCAAATGTTCGATATAGTTAAGCGCATGCGGCCGATCCGGATGCCTAGCCACTTGTGCTTTTTGCCAAGGGGTTAAAGCCAAATACAGATCATTTAAAATCTTATTGGCCTTTTTCTCTAATGATTTCACATCATCAGAAATTGAAATCTTAGCATCGCCCTGTGCAAGACTGCGTAATTCCGCGATCTTACCCTCAAGTTCGGCAACCGGTGCTTCAAAATCCAGAAATGCGTGCATAATCCCTCGGAACTCGTCTTGTGGCGGCGTTTCTGGCAATGCGGCGACGCAAAGTCAACTTGAACCTTTTTTGGCGAGCGGATGAAATTTTTCGACAACCTCTTTTAGCCGCTCAGCCTGCACATGGGTATAGATTTGCGTGGTTGAGATATCAGCATGGCCTAGCATCTGCTGAACCGCACGCAAATCGGCTCCATGGGCCAAAAGTTCACTGGCAAAAACATGGCGCAACACATGGGGAGAAACTGCCGCCGCATCAAGTCCCGCCATCCGCGCCAAGCTCTTAAGCTCAAGCGCAAAATGTTGTCGGGTTAAAGCCCCACCTGCACCATGAGAAGGAAATAAATATTTTGGTTCCGACTCGATTTCAGCCTTCAACACTTTCACATAAGCTGACAGAAATTCTCGTGCCCGGTCAGAAATCGGCACAATCCGCTCGCGTCCGCCCTTGCCTTTGATGGTGAGAAACACATCATCGGTAAGTGCCGCACGATAAGAGAGCCCGACCAGCTCAGAAACCCGAAGCCCCGTGGCCGCCAGAAGTTCGAGCAGGCATTGCAGGCGCAAGGCTTTGAACAGCGCCTTGCCCTCAGATTTTTGAACGCGCTCTTGCGCAGCTGCCAACAACCCGATCATCTGTCCGTCATTGAGCATTTTAGGCAAGGGTTTGGCCGCGCGTGGTCCCTCCACAATAATAGCCGGGTTTTCAGCTGCCACACCTTCAGCCTGCAAAAAACCATGAAACTGTTTAACCGCAGAAAGCCTGCGTGCCGCAGTTGTCCGCGCCAATCCTAAATGTTCGGCCTCGGCTAAAAACCCCCGCACATCGTCGGTGCTGGTATTTTTAAGGGCAGAACCAATACCATGCAAATATTCAAGATAGGCCTGCAAATCGCGGCCGTAAGCGGCCAGTGAATTGTCCGCAGCGCCACGTTCAGCGCTCATCATCTCAAGAAATCGCGCAACTAACCGCGAATCACCAGCACTATTGGGCGCGGAGTTTTTCATGCGGCAGGGGCTTTATAATCTCACTTTGCTCAGGCGGAAAACTGGAAAGAGCCAATGCGCCGCCATAGATGGCACCAATAATAGCACCCACCACAAACAAAAACTTAATCGTATCCGGCACTGCTACAAAGCTCCAAAACCTAACACCATTAAGCATAGCCTGATCAATCGTGTTTGCCAAACAGCCATGCTTTGCGATTTGCCGCGCCTTCAGTTAAAAGCAGCGCCGGAAACACCATGGCCAGAAGATCAATCGCAAAAGATGCCGAAACTGCCAAGCACTTGCTGGGCAATCACCCTATTGTTCTCGTGGGGCTGATGGGGGCTGGCAAAACCAGTGTGGGGCGCAGGCTGGCTGAAAAGCTTGATATACCCTTCGTTGATGCAGATCATGAAATTGAAACCGCAGCCGGAAAATCGATTGCAGAAATCTTCGCCGACCACGGAGAAGATTATTTTCGCGAAGGCGAGCGCCGCGTGATTGCCAGATTGCTCGAAAATGGCACACAGGTTTTGGCCACGGGTGGTGGTGCGTTTATGAACGAGGAAACCCGCAAGCGGATCAAGACCCGCAGCATATCCGTGTGGCTGAAAGCTGATCTCGAGCTTCTTCTGAAACGCGTCAGCAAACGCAATGATCGCCCCCTTCTAAAAACTGAAGATCCGGCTGCAGTGATGTCTCGCCTGATCAATTTACGCTACCCCGTCTATGCCGAAGCCAATATCACGGTGGAAAGCCGCGATGTGCAGCACGGCCAAATGGTCAATGATGTGATTAAGGCCTTGGTTGATTGGCACGGCTGGGATAAAAACAAAAATGACTAAAATCTTGCACCGCGTGCCAGTCAGTTTGGCTGAGCGCAGCTATGAAATTTTGATCGGCCAAGGCCTGCTGCAGCAAGCAGGCGCTCTCATTGAGCCTCACCTGAAGCGCAGCTTTGTGGCGATTGTGACTGATGAGAATGTCGCCAAATATCATTTGAAAAATTTGGAAGCAGCCCTCACTGCAAAAAACATCGCGTTCAAATCCATTATTCTGCCCGCTGGCGAAAGCACCAAAAGCTATAAATATCTCGCCGAACTTTGCGATGGCTTGCTAGCTGCAGGTGTTGAACGCCGTGACTGTGTGATCGCTTTAGGGGGCGGTGTGATTGGTGATCTCACTGGGTTTGCCGCTAGCATATTGCGCCGAGGCGTAAATTTCATTCAAATCCCCACCTCACTCTTAGCCATGGTGGATAGTTCAGTCGGTGGAAAAACCGGGATCAATTCGCCACTTGGAAAAAATCTGATCGGGGCCTTTCACCAACCGATTATGGTGCTGGCTGATCTTGACCTTCTCACCACCTTGCCGCAACGCCAACGCGCCGCTGGCTATGCCGAAATTGCTAAATATGGTTTGCTCGGCGATGCAAGTTTCTTTGACTGGCTCGATAAAAATTTGGAAGCCGTGGTGCGAGGCGGCAATGATATTTCAGCCACCGCCCATGCTGTGCGCATGAGCTGCGAAATGAAAGCCCGCATCGTGGCCGAAGATGAAACTGAAACGGGAGTGCGGGCCCTGCTCAATCTCGGACACACGTTTGGTCACGCCTTGGAAGCGGCTTGTGGTTTTTCTGATCGTCTGTTGCATGGTGAAGCGGTCAGCATTGGCATGGTGCAAGCGTTTAAATTCTCAGAGCAACAAGGTCTCTGTGCTAAAGACCTCAGCATCAAAGTGAGCAAACATTTACAACGCGCCAAACTTCCAGTTCACGCCACTGAAATTTCCGGCTCATTGCCGCCCCCGAAAGAATTGCTCGAACTGATGCGCCAAGACAAAAAGGCCCTCGCCGGAAAACTCACATTCATTCTGGCCAAAAATATTGGCGAAACTTTTATCGCTAAAAATGTGGAAGATGGTGCCGTGCTATCATTCCTGCAAGAGGATCTCAAATGACCATAGATTATGAAGTTGCAGTGGCCTTAGCGTCCATTGTGGCCCTCATCATCATATCGGCTTTCTTCTCTGGCTCTGAAACTGGCTTGACCACAGCCTCGCGCGCGCGCCTGAATGAACTTGAGCGCCGTGGCAATAATCGCGCAAAAACTGTGCTCAAACTCACTTCCATGCCAGAGCGTTTGATTGGCTCCCTGCTGCTCGGCAACACACTGGCCAATATCACAGCCTCTGCCGTGGCCACCGCCGCTCTGGTCAAAGTGTTCAATGATAGCGGTGCTGTTATTGCATCGGTGGTGCTGACTGTTGTCATTCTCATCTTTGCTGAAGTGATGCCGAAAACCTATGCCATTGCTTATCCGGAGCGCGTTGCCTTAGCGGTGGCCCCCATCATGCGCTTGATTGCGGCGGTGCTTGGCCCCATTGTAATGACCGTTGAATATATCGTGAAAAAAACCTTGATGGTTTTTGGTGTTGACACCAGCAATGTCGAAGGCATTCTATCGGCCCATGATGAAATTCGCGGTGCCATTGACCTTCACCAGAAGGAAGGCACCATCATCAAAAAAGACCGCGACATGTTAGGCGGCATCCTTGATCTGAAAGACCTTGAGGTGGCTGACATCATGATCCACCGCACCAAGATGAACATGCTTGATGCATCAGAACCCATGAGCGACATTATCCACCAGGTTTTAAAGAGTGGCCACACCCGCCTGCCCGTTTGGAAAGACAATCCCGACAATATTATAGGCATCCTCCACGCCAAAACTTTGTTTGGCGCCGTGCAGGCTGATGGGAGAAGTGTTCCAAACTTAAAGCTCGATGATATTTTGAGCCCGGCTTGGTTCGTGCCCGACACCAGACCACTCACGGATCAACTCAATGCCTTCCTGCGCCGCAAAACCCATTTTGCCATTGTGGTGGATGAATATGGAGAAGTGCAGGGCCTCATCACGCTTGAAGATATTGTCGAGGAAATTGTCGGCGACATTAAAGATGAATTTGACGCTGTAACCACCGGTGTTCGCAAGCAAGCCAATGGCACATATAATATCGAAGGTGCGGTCCCCTTGCGTGATCTCAACCGTGCCCTTGATTGGTCATTGCCCGATGAAGAAGCAACCACAATTGCTGGTCTCGTCATCCATGAAGCACGCATCATTCCGGATGCAGGCCAAGTCTTCACCTTTCATGGCTTTCGCTTTGAAGTGCTAAAAAAGCGCAAACAACAAATTTCCCTGCTCAATGTTTCCAAAGCCGAACCCGAAAAGGCTGAAACCAAAGAGGGCTAAAGCACCTCAATGGCCAAAGCGTGAACACGCTGTTTAAGCTCCGCCGCCAAAGCCTGATTCACCATGCGGTGCTGCGCCACACGCGATTTGCCCTTGAAAGCTGCGGCTGCAATGCGCACTCTATAGTGGCTCTCACCGCTGGGATGTGCGCCACTATGTCCATGATGCTGGTTTGACTCGTCAATCAGCTCCAAATATGAGGGCTCTAATGCAACTCGCAGCTTGGACTCCATAATTTTTCCAATTGGCCCTAAATCCATTTGCATTTTATCAAGTTCCCAGTTGCGAAATTTCCTCTCACCTAGCATAATCAACACCCCATGACACTTGAATCAAAAATGAAACTTGAATCAAAATATTTCGACAAAATCCGTATCAAATCATCTGCCGCAGCTAAACGCGCGCCAGAGCCCGATGTGCTGATGTGTGAATGGTTGGGCTGCGATAAGCCAGCCAAACATAAAGCCCCCAAAGGCCGGGGTGCTGAAGGCTTGTTCCACAATTACTGCACCGCCCATGTGCAGCAATATAACAAGACCTATAATTATTTTGACGGCATGAAAGATGAAGATCAGGCAGCTTTCCGTAAAGAAGCTCAAACTGGTCATCGCCCAACATGGAAGCGCGGCCAAGGGGCTGCCCCCAATGTTGGAGGAACCAGACGCACCGCCAAAGATATTGATGATCCGCTAAATCTTCTGCTCAAAGAAAAGATCACATCCAACGCCAAGCATGGCCGCAGTCTGCGCCGCAATGAAATTGAAGCGCTGCAAGCCTTGAGCCTGCCGGAGGATGCAACGCCAGCCGAAGTGAAATCCAAATATAAATCCTTGGTCAAGCGCCTTCATCCTGATGCCAATAATGGCAGCAGAGCCAATGAAGCCACTTTGAATGCTGTGATCAAGGCCTATGACACTTTGCGCGCAACCGGATTCTGCTAAGCTTGCCCTTATGATTTCAACCGTTTAGAAGCGGCGTAACATTTTTGTAATAGAGTTAAACACAATGTCTGCTCCGACCACAGCTACCTTAACCGCTCTGCCCGATAAAAAAGTATCCGTAAGCCAACTTTTCGGCTTTGAATCGAACATGCAAGTCTTGGGATTTTCTGAACCTGCAGAGCATGTGCCAGATATTGATCCTGACTATCTCTTCAACAAGGAAACCACACTGGCCATTCTGGCAGGCTTTGCCTTCAACCGCCGTGTGATGATCACCGGTTATCATGGCACAGGTAAATCCACCCATATTGAACAGGTGGCTGCCCGCCTCAACTGGCCGTGCATCCGCATCAACTTGGACAGCCATATCAGCCGCATCGATCTGATTGGCAAAGATGCCATCGTGCTGAAAGATGGAAAGCAGATCACTGAATTTAAAGAAGGCATTTTGCCCTGGTCCTATCAACATAACGTGGCCTTGGTATTCGACGAATATGATGCGGGCCGCCCAGATGTAATGTTCGTGATCCAGCGTATTTTAGAATCATCGGGCAAGCTCACATTGTTGGATCAATCTCGCGTTATTCGCCCGCACGCCGCTTTCCGCTTGTTTGCCACAGCGAACACTGTGGGTCTTGGTGATACCACAGGCCTCTATCACGGCACCCAGCAGATCAACCAGGCCCAGATGGACCGTTGGTCAATTGTATCAGCACTCAACTATCTGCCTCATGCACAAGAAGTAGGTGTGGTTCTGTCAAAGAACAAATCCTACAATGATGACAAGGGTAAAAAAATCATTGCCAACATGGTGCGCGTGGCGGATCTCACCCGGAATGCATTCATGCAGGGCGATCTCTCTACTGTGATGAGCCCCAGAACCGTAATCACTTGGGCGCAGAATGCTGATATTTTCAGTGATGTGGGCTTTGCCTTCCGTCTCACCTTCCTCAACAAATGCGATGAATTGGAACGTGCTATTGTGGCCGAGTTCTATCAACGCTGCTTTGGTGAAGACCTGCCAGAATCGGCATCACGCATAGCGATCGCCTAAGGCTTAGATGGCCGCCGAAAAACCAGACCGCGCGGAACGCTTCAAGGAAGTGCTGAGCACGGCCATGAAATCCATGGCGCTTGACCCCGAACTCACCGTCAGCTTCGGCAATGAACAACCGCAATTGGTTGGCCATAAAATAAAACTGCCACAAATTTCGGGTGCTGCTGATGCAAGAGATATCGCCATCACCCGCGGTCTCGCCGATAGCTATACGTTGCGCCTTTCAAATCACTCTGAAACCGTCCACGGCAAATATCGCCCCGAAGGCAAAAATGCCCGCGCCGTTTTTGAAGCTGTCGAACAAGCCCGCATTGAAGCCATCGGTGCCAGAGCAATGCCTGGCATAGCCAATAACCTGTCCGCCATGATGGATGATCGCTACAGCAAAATGGTGGTGAACCGTTCTAGCAATCGCAAAGACACGCCACTGGAAGAAGCCGTTGGCCTCATCGTGCGCGAAAAACTCACGGGCCTGAAACCACCCGCCTCAGTCGCATCCTATGTCGATCTCTGGCGTGGTTGGGTGGATGAAAAAGCGTCAGCAAAAATTCAAACCCTCGAAGAAGCTCTGCATGATCAGCAAGCATTCGCGCGTTTGTCGCGTGATTTAATTGCTGCCCTCGATATGGCTGATGAGCTGGGCGAAGACCCCGATCAATCAGACGAGAACGAAGAAAACGAAGCCGAAGAAGATCCGGGCGAGCGCAGCGAAACAGCGCAAGGCGAAGAAGAAGAAAGCCAACAATCAGCCGCCGAAGAAGTGGAAAGCACTGAAGGCGAATCCGAAGGCGCTGAGATGGAAGCCCAACAACTTGATTCCGAAGATTCGCCTGATGACGCGGATGGGCAGGAACAAGAAGATGGCGAAGAGCCATGGCGTCCACAGCTGCCCTTCTCATCGTTGGCCAATGATAATTTCTACAAAGTCTATTCCAATCAATTCGACGAAGAAATCAGTGCAGAAGATCTCTGTGATGCAGAAGAGCTCACGCGCCTTCGGGCTTATCTCGATAAGCAACTTTCAAATCTGCAAGGTGTAGTGGCGCGTCTGGCCAATCGCTTGCAGCGCCGCCTGATGGCCCAGCAAAATCGCTCTTGGGATTTTGATTTGGAAGAAGGTGTTTTAGATGCGGCCCGTCTCACCCGTGTGATCACCGATCCTCTGCATGCGCTTTCATTCAAAGTGGAACAGGATACAAAATTCCGCGATACAGTGGTTACCTTGCTGCTCGATAATTCAGGCTCCATGCGGGGCCGCCCCATTACGGTGGCCGCAACCTGTGCCGATATTCTCGCCCGAACTTTGGAACGCTGCGGTGTTAAGGTTGAAATTCTGGGCTTCACCACACGGGCGTGGAAAGGCGGGCAATCGCGTGAGAAGTGGCTCGGTGCAGGCAAGCCTGCAAATCCCGGTCGGCTCAATGATCTGCGCCATATCATCTACAAAGCCGCTGATGAGCCATGGCGCCGGGCCCGCAAGAATCTGGGCTTGATGATGCGTGAAGGCCTACTCAAAGAAAACATTGACGGCGAAGCCCTCATCTGGGCCCATAATCGCTTGCTCGGACGCCAAGAACAACGCCGTATCCTGATGGTGATTTCCGATGGTGCTCCCGTTGATGATTCAACACTCTCGGTAAATTCTGGAAATTATCTTGAGCGCCACTTGCGCCAAGTGATCGCCGACATCGAAGGCCGCTCGCCGGTGGAACTGATCGCCGTTGGCATCGGTCATGATGTAACCCGTTATTACAAGCGCGCCGTCACCATTATTGATGCCGAAGAACTGGGTGGTGCCATGACTGAAAAATTGGCCGAGTTGTTTGAAGAAACAACGGATCTGAAAAAACCGCCCCGACGTAAATCGGCTTAAAAAGTAGAGATCACATGACCGAAACTGAAAAAATCCGCGATGAAATCTTAGCCAAGCTCATGTATTCAATCGGCAAGGATCGCATTGTCGCAAAATCGCATGATTGGCTGGCAGCAACCATTCTGGCCCTGCGCGACCGCATCATTGATCGCTGGATGGAATCCACTCGGAACTCTTACCAGGCCCAAGCCAAGCGGGTTTACTATCTCTCGCTCGAATTCCTGATTGGTCGTTTGTTGCGCGATGCATTGAGCAATCTTGAGCTCACAGCAACCTTTAATGAAGCTCTCGAAAGCTTAGGCGTTGATCTCGATCTCACTGAAGCTTTGGAGCCTGATGCGGCTCTCGGCAATGGTGGCCTTGGCCGTCTGGCAGCCTGTTTTATGGAGAGCATGGCAAGTCTTAATATCCCGGCTTATGGTTATGGCATTCGTTACAATCACGGTCTCTTCCGTCAGGTGATTAAAAATGGATGGCAAATTGAGTTCCCTGAAAACTGGTTAGAAAACGGTAACCCATGGGAATTTGCTCGCCGTGAAGCAGCTTATAAAATCGCCTTTGGCGGCAATGTTACATCCGTCACGCAAGTCGATGGCAGCCACAAACCGTTTTGGCATGCGGACGAAGAATTATTGGCAACAGCTTTTGACACACCCATGGTGGGCTGGCGCGGAAAACGTGTGAACACGTTGCGCTTGTGGTCAGCCCGCGCACTTGACCCTATCCAACTCGAAGCCTTTAATACGGGCGATTATACAGGCGCACTCTCGGGCAATAACCGGGCTGATATTTTAACCCGTGTGCTCTATCCGTCAGACTCAACACCAGCAGGCCAAGAGCTGCGCTTGCGCCAAGAATATTTTTTCACCTCGGCTTCCTTGCAAGATATTTTGCGCCGCCATCTTCAACAATATCCTGATGTATCAAATTTGCCCGATAAAGTGGCCATTCAAATCAATGATACCCATCCAGCAATTGCCGTTGCCGAGTTAATGCGTCTGCTTGTCGATCTCCATGGCCAAACCTGGAATAGGGCTTGGGAAATCACGCAAGCTGTGATGTCCTATACCAATCACACCCTATTGCCGGAAGCGCTCGAAAGCTGGCCCGTACAACTTTTCGAACGTTTGTTACCACGCCATTTGCAAATCATTTACAACATCAATGACCAGCTTATTGTGCGCGCCCAAAATGTGTTGAAGGCCTCGCCAGAGACCATCCGATCGATTTCATTGATTGACGAAAACGGCGGCAGGCGGGTGCGCATGGGGCAATTGGCTTTCGTCGGTTCGCACAGCATCAATGGTGTCTCAGCCCTTCATACTGACTTGATGAAGAAAAGCGTTTTCAAAGATTTGAACAGCATTTTTCCAGGTCGCATCAACAATAAAACCAATGGTATCACGCCACGCCGCTGGCTGCTGGGAGCTAATCCAAAACTTTCCGAACTACTAACAGAAGCAGCTGGCAAAGAATCACTTGATAATGCTGAGCTGCTCATCAACGCCGCGCCCAAATCCGGCACCGCCGAATTTATCAGCCGCTTTGCAGAGATTAAGCTGGAGAATAAACGCAACCTCGCCAATTTGATCAAAGCAAGAATGGATATTGATGTTGATCCCACTGCCATGTTCGATGTGCAAATCAAGCGTATCCATGAATATAAGCGCCAGCTTCTGAATATTCTTGAAACCATCGATCTCTATTTGAAAATCAAAGCCGATCCAAATCGTGATTGGTCGCCGAAGGTTAAAATTTTCGCGGGCAAGGCGGCGGCAAGTTACGCCCAAGCCAAGCTCATTATTAAATTGATCAATGAAGTTGCCAATGTCGTCAACCATGATGACTCGATCAGAGGTCTTCTGAAGGTCGTCTTCATTCCAAACTACAATGTGAGTTTGGCTGAAGTGATTGTGCCTGCCACCAATTTGTCGGAACAAATTTCAACAGCCGGTATGGAAGCCTCCGGCACCGGTAACATGAAATTCGGTTTGAATGGTGCAATTACCATAGGCACCATGGATGGGGCCAATGTGGAAATGTTTGAGCATGTGGGCGCCAGTAATATTTTCATCTTCGGTTTAACGGCCGAGGAAGTTGAAAACCGCCGCAAGCAAGGCGTCGATGGTCATGCTGTAGTCGAATCCTCACTGCGCTTGCGTGGCGTGCTCCGTGCCATTGCCCAAGGCCAATTCTCAGGTGGTGATACCAGCCTCTATCAGCCAATCATCGGGTCAATTTATAACGGTGATTATTTTATGGTGGGTTCGGACTTCAATGCCTATATCGCCACCCAGAAAAAAATATCTGCCCTTTGGAAAAAACAAAGGGACTGGACGAAACACGCAATCCATAATAGCGTTCACATGGGTTGGTTCTCTTCTGATCGTACGATCAAAGAATATGCCCGCGAGATTTGGAATGTGCCGACCAATTGGCCGGCAAACTGAAAGTTAAATGGTATGGCCGAACCTAAGTGGAAAACTGGCGGCCCTGAGATCGAAGCCATTATAAATGGCAGGCACGCTGATCCTTTTAAAGTTCTGGGGCTTCATCCCTCTGGTAAGTCTTGGGTGGCCCGCGCCTTTATTCCAGGCGCTCTCTCTGTTGAAGCCCAAAGCCTAGATGGCAAGAGCCTTGGCCCTCTTGAACGGTGCCATGATGCCGGATTTTTTGAAGGCAAAGTTAAAGCCACCAAGCAGCAGCCGCTGCGTTTTGTCTGTGCCAATGCAGGTGGGCGCTGGATTGTAGCAGACCCCTATTCTATAGGTCCGGTACTCGGCCCCCAAGATGATTATTTCATGGCTGAAGGCAATCACTTGCGGCTTTATGATAAATTAGGCGCACACCCGCTCACCATGGACGGCGTCAGCGGCGTGCATTTTGCGGTCTGGGCCCCCAATGCTGAGCGCGTGTCCGTTGTGGGCGATTTCAACGCATGGGATGGCCGCCGCCACGTGATGCGCAAACGCATGGATGTGGGCATTTGGGAAATTTTCGTGCCAGAAGCCGCTGAAGGCCAAGGCTATAAATTTGAAATCATCGACAACCATGGAGCGGTGCATCTAAAGTCCGATCCCTATGGTTTTGCCGCTGAACTTCGCCCCAACACCGCTTCAAAAATCACCCGCACCGATCAATTTAAATGGTCTGATGCTGAATATCTCAAAGCCCGCATCGCACCAGACAAACGCCGCGTGCCCATCAGTATTTACGAAGTGCATTTGGGCTCCTGGCGGAAGAATGTTGGAGATGCATTCCTCTCCTATGATGAACTGGCCGAGCAACTGATTGCCTATGTAAAAGACCTGGGCTTCACCCATATTGAGCTTCTGCCCGTAAGTGAATATCCCTACGATCCGTCATGGGGCTATCAACCAGTTGGTCTGTTTGCACCCACGTCACGTTTTGGCGATCCTGCTGGCTTTGCTCGCTTTGTCGATAAAGCTCATGCCGCCAATATTGGTATTATTCTGGATTGGGTGCCAGCCCATTTCCCTGTTGACACCCATGGTCTCTCAAGTTTTGACGGCACGGCGCTCTATGAACATGCCGATCCGCGCCAAGGCTTCCACCCCGATTGGAACACAGCGATTTATAATTTTGGCCGCAAGGAAGTGCAAAGCTTCCTGCTCAACAATGCTTTGTTCTGGCTGGAGCGTTATCATTTAGATGGTCTGCGCGTTGATGCCGTGGCTTCCATGCTTTATCTCGATTATAGCCGCAAAGAAGGCGAGTGGATTCCAAACCAATATGGTGGTCGTGAAAACTTAGAGGCCATCGCGTTTCTGCAACGCATGAACCACGAAACCTATGGTCAACACCCCGGCATCATGACCATCGCCGAAGAATCAACCGCTTTCCCCGGCGTGTCTAAACCCACCAGCACAGGTGGCTTGGGTTTCGGCTTCAAGTGGAACATGGGTTTTATGCACGACACGCTGCAATATATGCAGCGCGAAGGCGTGCACCGCAAACATCATCACAATGACCTCACCTTCGGCCTGCTTTATGCCTTCACTGAAAATTTTGTCTTGCCGCTGTCGCATGATGAAGTGGTTCACGGTAAAGGTTCGCTGCTGGCAAAAATGTCCGGTGATGATTGGCAAAAATTTGCAACCCTGCGGGCTTATTTCGGTTTCATGTGGGGCTATCCCGGCAAGAAACTAATTTTCATGGGCCAGGAAATGGCACCCTGGACCGAGTGGAACCATACCCAAAGTCTTGATTGGCATTTGCTTGATCATTCCCCACACAAAGGCATGCAATCATTGATCCGCGATCTCAATCATCTCTATGTAAAATACCCAGCCCTGTTTGCCCGAGACTGCGAAAGCGATGGCTATGAATGGCTGATTGGCGATGATGCCGAAAATTCTATTTTTGCCTGGGCCAGACATTCAGGTGACGGCAAGCAGCCAATTGTTGTGGTTTCCAATTTCACTTCGGTATTGCGTGAAAACTATATCCTGCCCTTGCCAAAATCGGGAATCTGGCGTGAAGTCTTTAACAGTGATGCAGAACAATATTGGGGAACCGGAAAAGGCAACCAAGGACAAATTACCGGACTTGAACAATCATCGCACGGCAAACCAGCCTCAGCACGGATAACAGTGCCACCGCTGGCCACTTTGTTTTTCGTGAGTGATACATAAATAAACCGACTGCTGAATTGGGAGAAGCAGCTATGACTGAAAAAAGAAGAACAGCACCTCTGGCCCGTGATGCGATGGCTTATGTTTTGGCGGGAGGACGCGGCAGCCGTTTGATGGAGCTCACCGATAGACGAGCCAAGCCAGCCGTGCCGTTTGGCGGTAAATCCCGCATTATTGATTTCGCATTATCCAACGCCATGAATTCCGGCATCCGCCGCATTGGCGTGGCGACACAATATAAAGCCCACAGCTTAATCCGACATTTGACCCGTGGCTGGAACTTCTTCCGCACCGAGCGCAACGAAAGTTTTGATATTCTCCCCGCCAGCCAGCGCGTGTCTGAAGATCAATGGTATGCAGGCACAGCTGATGCAGTTTATCAAAATCTCGACATTATCGAAACCTATAATGTGAAATACATCGTCATCCTCGCTGGTGATCATATTTACAAGCAAGACTATGAGCAGATGCTGCAACAACATGTGGACTCTGGTGCCGATGTGACCATCGGCTGTCTTGAAGTGCCGCGCATGGAAGCCACAGGTTTTGGTGTGATGGCCGTTGATAAAAATGACATCATCATTGAATTCGTTGAAAAGCCAGCCGACCCGCCGGGCATTCCAGACAATCCGGATGTGGCTTTGGCTTCGATGGGTATTTATGTTTTCGAAACCAAATTTCTCGCAGGACTTTTGCGCCGCGATGCCGCCACCAAAGGATCATCGCGCGATTTCGGCAAAGACATTATTCCATATGTCGTCAAAAACGGCAAAGCCGTGGCCCATCGCTTCACCAAGTCCTGCGTACGCTCTCCGCTCGAGAAACAAGCCTATTGGCGCGATGCCGGCACCATTGATGCCTATTGGGAAGCCAATATTGATTTGACTGACACGCTGCCATCGCTCGATCTTTACGACAAGGATTGGCCGATCTGGACTTATGGTGAAGTCACCCCACCGGCAAAATTCGTACATGATCTTGAAGGCAGGCGCGGCAGTGCTATTGCTTCGCTGGTCTCTGGTGGGTGTATTGTATCAGGCGCTTCCATCAAACGGGCGTTGCTGTTTACCAATGTCAGGGTCAATTCATTTTCCAATTTGGAAGATGCTGTGGTGCTGCCCAACGTGGAAATCGGTCGCAATGCCAGCCTCACTAAAGTGATCATTGATTCAGGTGTTCGAATTCCAGAAGGCCTCGTGGTTGGCGAAGATCCTGCTCTTGATGCCCAGCGCTTCCGACGTTCGGAGAAGGGCATTTGCCTGATCACCCAACCGATGATTGACCGTCTCGTCTGATGCAGGTTCTTTCGGTCACAAGTGAGCTTTACCCGCTGGTGAAAACGGGCGGGCTGGCTGATGTGACGGGCGCCTTGCCTGGCGCACTCAAATTACATGGCGTGACCATGAGAACCTTGGTGCCAGGTTATCCAGCAATTTTGGCTGCACTAGAAACCCCAACACTTGTCCATGAGTTTAAAAACCTCATGGGAGGCCCCGCCACATTAAAATCGGGCAAAGCCAAAGGCCTTGATATTTTTGTGTTGGATGCGCCGCATCTTTATAACCGAGCGGGCAATCCTTATTTGGGGCCTGACGGCAAGGACTGGCCAGATAATGCCCAGCGTTATGCCGCCCTTTCCCAAGTGGCGGCTGATTTGGCGCGCGGCGCATTGGGCTCCTACAAAGCAGATTTATTGCATGTGCATGATTGGCAGGCAGCTCTAGCGCCCGTCTATCTGCGCTATAGCGGTGGCCCAAAAACCATCATCACCGTCCATAACATTGCCTTCCAAGGGCAATTCCCAGCAGCTTATTTCAATGTGCTCAATCTGCCACCGCAGGCCTTCGCTATTGATGGCGTAGAGTTTTATGGCAATGTGAGCTTCCTCAAAGGGGGTCTCGCCTGTGCTGATGCGATCACCACAGTCTCACCCACCTATGCCAATGAAATCTGCACGGCAGATTATGGCATGGGTCTGCAAGGCCTGTTGCAAGCCCGGCGGGCTCAAGTGAGCGGCATCGTCAATGGCATTGATACCGACGTGTGGAACCCCGCAACGGACAAAGCCTTGGCCATAAATTTCTCTGCCAAAGACTTCTCCAAGCGCGAAGGCAATAAACGCGCCGTTGAAAAACGCTTTGGCTTGGAAGTGGGGGATGGCATTATTCACGGCGTGGTGAGCCGCCTCACTTGGCAAAAGGGTTTGGATATATTTGCCTCGCTCTTAGATTGGTTGGTTGCGTCGGGCGGAAGACTGGCCCTCATCGGCACCGGAGAAGCGGCGATTGAAACCGCCGTGAAGGAAGCAGCCCAGCGCCATCCCGGTCGCATCGGCGTGATTACGGCTTACGATGAAAACTTATCGCATCTGGTGCAAGGCGGTTGCGATACCATGCTGGTGCCCTCGCGCTTTGAGCCCTGCGGCCTCACCCAGCTTTATGGTCTGCGCTATGGCTGTGTGCCCGTAGTCGCTCGCACGGGCGGGCTGGCGGACACTATCATTGATGCCAATGATGCAGCTTTAGCGGCAGGTGTGGCAACAGGTATTCAATTCTCACCTGTTGATGGGCTTTCGCTGCAAAATGCATTGGTGCGCACGCAGCGACTTTACGACAACACAGCAGCGTGGAAAACTCTGCAGGCCCGTGGCATGGCAACCGACGTGTCATGGGATCGCAGCGCTGCCGAATATGCAACTCTCTATAAGACGGTCACGAAAAATGTTTGAAACAATTTCAACAAAACCCTTCGAAGGTCAGCGCCCCGGCACATCGGGCCTGCGCAAAAAAGTAACGGTGTTCCAACAACCCCATTATGCCGAGAATTTTATTCAGGCGATTTTTAATTCGCTCGAAGGCTTTGCAGGCAGAGCTTTGGTGATCGGTGGCGATGGCCGCTACTACAACAAGGAAGTCGTTCAAACCGCTATGCGCATGGCTGCTGCCAATGGTTTTGGCCGTGTCATTGTAGGCCAAAATGGGTTGCTCTCCACACCGGCCGCTTCACATCTCATCCGCAAAAACGCTGCCTTTGGCGGTATCATTTTATCAGCCAGCCATAATCCGGGCGGGCCAGATGGCGACTTTGGTATTAAATATAATGGCGGCAATGGCGGACCAGCGCCTGAGAAAATCACCGAAGCCATTTTTGCCATTACCAAAACCATCACCTCCTACAAAACGATAAAATCAGCCGATGTGGATTTGAACAAAATCGGCACATCCAAAATCGGTGACATGACAGTTGAGGTGGTTGATCCCGTCACCGACTATGCCGCCCTCATGCAAAGCCTGTTTGATTTTGACGCGATCAAAGCGCTGATCAAATCAGGTTTCACAATGAAGTTTGATGGCATGGGGGCGATCACGGGCCCCTACGCCCACCGCATTCTTGAAGACCAATTGGGTTTTGCCAAAGGCACCGTGATGAATGGTATACCTCTGCCCGATTTCGGCGGGCACCATCCCGATCCAAATTTGGTTCATGCCAAAGAACTCTGCGATCTGCTGCTGGTCAACAAGACGTATGATTTCGGCGCAGCCTCGGATGGTGATGGAGACCGCAACCTCATCGTCGGCAAAGGTATTTATGTAACACCATCAGATTCACTCGCCATCATCGCTGCCAATATGCACCTAGCCCCTGGCTACAAAGGTGGCATTACAGGTATCGCCCGTTCCATGCCCACCAGTGGTGCAGCAGATCGCGTCGCAGCCAAGATGGGCCTTAAATGTTATGAGACGCCAACGGGCTGGAAATTTTTCGGTAATCTGCTGGATGCCAATATGGCAACAGTCTGCGGCGAAGAAAGCTTCGGTACGGGTTCAAACCATGTGCGCGAAAAGGATGGCCTTTGGGCTGTTTTGATGTGGCTCAATATAGTGGCTGCGCGCAAACAATCTGCTTTGCAAATTGTTACGGAGCACTGGAAAGAATTTGGCCGCAATTATTACAC
>JANYGE010000076.1 GCA_025362535.1 Hyphomicrobiales bacterium | reverse complement strand
TGCAAGCGCCAGCGCATCATCAGGTCCACCACTCCACCAATCCAAAACACTTCGATAAAAATCTCGGCTATTGCTTGTCAATTTTCGATTGGTTGTTCGGAACGCTTTATGTGCCGCATAAGGGCGAGAAGTTCTCATATGGTTTAGGGCATAAAGATAGTGCTCTGGAAACCGCCATCGGCAGCATTTTAGCCCCGATCAGCCGCGCTGCTGGAATTCTGCTCAGCCCATTCCAGAAACAATAACGATCTGTCACCTCAATTCGTTTATGGTCTGCCATCAAAAAAACTGAAAGTGGTTTGGCTTGACCTTTCCATAAATTAAGGCTCTGTTATCCCTAGCTGCAACAGAACAGCGAACAATCGGTACAATGGGATTTAGCGTTTTAGGGAGAATGGATATGAAATTATTTAAAGCACTGGTTCTGGCCACCGCACTCAGCGGCCTCGCCACCGCAGCCAACGCCACCACACTTGACGATGTAAAAGCCAAGGGCTTCGTTCAATGCGGTGTTAGCCAAGGCCTGATTGGTTTCTCCAATCCTGATGAAAACAATAACTGGACCGGCCTCGACGTTGATTTCTGCAAAGGCGTTGCAGCAGCCGTTTTGGGCGATGCTACCAAAGTGAAATATTCGCCACTGTCCGCCAAAGAGCGCTTTACCGCCCTTCAATCTGGCGCCATCGATGTTCTGTCACGCAACTCCACCTGGACGATGAGCCGCGACACATCATTGGGCCTCTCCTTTGTGGGTGTAACTTATTATGATGGTCAAGGCTTCATGGTTCCAACCAAGCTTGGCATTAAATCAGCCAAAGAATTGAATGGCGCTTCGGTTTGCACCCAGACCGGCACCACCACTGAGTTGAACCTTGCGGATTACTTCAAGGCCAACAAAATGGAATATAAGATTGTAGCTTTTGAAAAGAACGAAGAAGTTCTCAAAGCCTATCAAGAAGGCCGTTGCGATGTGTTCACCACCGATCAATCAGGCCTCTATGCTGAGGTGTTGAAATTCGCCAACCCAGCTGATCACATGGTTCTGCCAGAAATTATTTCCAAGGAACCACTTGGCCCAGTTGTGCGCCAAGGTGATGCCCAATGGTTTAGCATTGTGAAGTGGACTTACTACGCCATGTTGAATGCTGAAGAACTGGGCGTAACCTCGGCAAACGTCGATGAGATGAAAGCTTCGGCTAATCCTGAAATTCAGCGTTTACTGTCGGTTTCAGTGAAGAATCCTGATGGCACCGATGCCGACAATGATTTCGGCAAAGGCTTGGGCCTTGGCCCAGATTGGGCTTATAACATTGTTAAGCAAGTGGGCAATTACAGCGAAATCTTTGATCGCAACTTAGCGCAATTGAAAATCGCGCGCGGCAAGAACGCGTTGTGGAACGCAGGCGGCCTGCAATACGCGCCGCCAATTCGCTAACATTAGAAACAAAGAGCTCGTGCTGCGCACGGGCTCTTTTTTTAGCAGGTCATTCCCATGACAGCCGATTCGCCACATCCGAAATCTACGCCACCGCCAGCTTCAGCGGGTGGCCTTGCATGGTTTTATAGCCCCACCTTCAGAGGCTATGCCTCGCAAGCTATCGTTGTGCTGTTATTACTTTGGGGGCTTTATGAAATTGTTGGCAACACACAAGCCAACCTCAAAAAACTCAACCAGAACTTTGGATTTGATTTTCTAACGCAAGCCGCAGGCTTTGACCTCAGCACATCACTGATCGGATACTCATCCAATTCCACTTATGGCCGCGCCATCGTCGTTGGCCTGTTGAACACGATTCTGGTCGCCGTACTTGGCATTATCTTTGCCACCATTATTGGCTTTATCGTTGGCGTCATGCGCCTCTCGAAAAACAAGGTCGTCTCCGGGACTGCAACCCTTTACATTGAAATCATCCGCAACGTGCCGCTGCTGGTGCAGCTTTTCATCTGGTATGCATTGGTGCTGAAACCGCTGCCCGGTGTAAAAGGCGCCATCAATCTGTTTGACAGTGTCTTCATCAGCAATCGTGGCATCAACATGCCGCATCCATCGTTCGGGCCAGGCTCATGGCTGGCACTGGTGTTCCTGCTGGCGGCCTTGATTGGCACCTGGTGGTTTCGCAGATGGGCCCGCAAGCGCCAAGCCGCGACCGGGCAGATCACCCCAATCTGGCTGATTTCACTTCCGATCATTGTGCTGGCCCCCTTTGTTGGCTTGCTTTTGGCGGGCTGGCCACTGACTTTTGAATTCCCGACTTTGCAAGGGTTCAATTTCGTTGGCGGCATGACCTTGGTGCCAGAGATGGCGGCCTTGCTGATGGGCCTGACTATTTATACGGCCACTTATATCGCCGAAACGGTGCGCGGCGGGATTTTAGCTGTCAGCCATGGGCAAACCGAAGCCTCTTCAGCATTGGGGCTAAGCCGCGGCAACGCATTGCGTCTTGTGGTTATTCCGCAAGCCATGCGCGTCATCATTCCACCCTTGGCCAGCCAATATCTCAATCTCACCAAGAACTCTTCCTTGGCTATCGCCATTGGCTTTCCGGATCTGATGTATACGGGCGGCACGGTGAATAACCAGTCTGGCAAGGCCGTCGAAGTCGTGTTCATTCTCATGGTGGTTTA
>JANYGE010000067.1 GCA_025362535.1 Hyphomicrobiales bacterium | reverse complement strand
GTGGCCAGCGTTCAAAAATAAAGCCAGCGTATATTGCGCAGCTTATCCAAAAGCCCCGGCACTTTGATGCGTCCATGTAATTCTTGCGGTAATAGGCTCTGCATGATCTGTGGCGTAAGACGCAACCGCGCGGCAAGACTCGAAAAGCCAGAATAGGGCAAGAAAATTACACGACGATCATGTTCGCGTGGAAAGAAATGATAAAAATCGGCCAAACACAGGGTGATTAAATCCAGAATGGCGTCGCTATTCCGCTGCTCAGTTTCATCTCCGAAATCACCATGGTGGAGCGCAACGCCAGCTTGGTCAGGCAAGCGACTAAACGTGATCAGGCGATTTTTTCCAAACACAGTTTCGAAATATTCAACAACGGACTTGTTATCTGTGGCCAAGAATACGCGACCTTGGATTTGCGGAGCCAATGCCAAGACTTTGTTTTTGAAATCGGTCTTGTAGTCAGTGTGGCGAATATGGAAGGCATGATAGTGGAGACCAAGCACACCCAACCTAATTGCAAGTTCATCGGCGAGGCTTTGCTTCAAACTCAGATGAGAAAGCGCAATCAAAGCATTGCGGCGCTTTTGTTGACCACTGGCATGATGGACAAGCAACTCTTCACTGTAGTCTTTGGAAAAATCAAAACTCAGAGGGCCTACATGGCCTTGTTTTGCCAGAACATTCCTTTTGTAGTGATTGACTTGACCAGCTAAAAAACTGGGTTGCACCACCATCGCATCAAAATCCTTGGCCATAGGCCCTGAATCCAGACGTAAATTTTCATCTTGTGAATTGAAGTAATGGCCAAAGACATCCTTGAAATGCTGATGCGCATGTGAGTTGGTTTCCACAATCACCTGGCGGCCAAATTTCTGGCCATAAGCAATACATTTGCCGATTTCTGAAAGAATGTCATTGAGGCCGCCTTCGGGGCGGCAAAGCAAATAGCGATGCGGTGTTTGATTTGCCATGCCGTGCGTTTGCCACATTCCAATTCTATGCACCACCTCTTTAAAGATTTGGCGTTGCTGCAAAACATGCTATCGCCAGCGCAGTTGAGTCAGCAAATTAATAACGGGATGGCATGCTGAAATTTTTGGGATGGTTGTTTGGTGTGTTTACCATGGTCTTTCTGGGCCTGGCTGCTGCTGCCATCTATATTATTTGGGACGTCTCAAAAGACCTGCCTGACTACAAACAATTAGCATCCTGGGAACCCCCAGTAATGACCCGCATGCATGCAGCAGATGGTTCTCTGCTTGCTGAGTTTGCTGAAGAGCGCAGGCTGTTCGTGCCGATCAATTCGGTGCCCAAAAAACTCATTGAAGCCTATCTCTCGGCGGAAGATAAAACCTTTTACCAACATGGTGGCCTTGATTGGCGCGGCATTGGCGCGGCACTGGTGCGCTATGTTCAGGTAAAAATTACCCATCGTGGCCAAGTGGTCGGGGCTTCCACCATCACGCAGCAGGTTGCCAAAAACTTCTTGCTGTCCAATGAGCAAACTCTGACGCGCAAATTGAAAGAGGCGCTCATCGTTCAGCGTATCGAGGCTTCCTTTACCAAAGACCAAATTCTCGAACTTTATTTGAACGACATATTTTTGGGGTTGAATTCATATGGCATCGCCGCCGCATCGCTCAATTATTTCGGTAAATCTCTTGATGATTTGAGCGTTGAGGAAATGGCTTATCTTGCCGCTCTCCCCAAAGGCCCCAACAATTATAATCCGTTCAAAAATCCTGAGCGCGCCCTTGAGCGTCGCAATTGGGTTTTAGGGCAAATGTATGAAAATAAATACATCACCGAGGCTGAGCTGAAAGAGGCTCAAGCCAAGCCTTTTAAAGTAAGCCCAAGGCCATTTGGAGCGCAATTATTTGCGGCGGAATCCTTTGCGGAAGAGGCGCGCCGCGATCTGGTGCAAATGTATGGCAAAGATGCTTTGAACAAGGGTGGCTATTCGGTGCGCACCACGCTTGATCCTAAAATGCAAATTTTCGCACGCCAAGCCGTAGCCCGAGGCCTTATCAGTTTTGATCGCAAACGTGGCTATCGTGGCCCGCTTAAGCACGTAGAGCTGGACGGTGACGACTGGGCGAAATTTCTCAGCACAATTCATGTTTCAGAAGATGTGGCACCTTGGCGTGTGGCCATCGTAACAGAAGTTACCGATGAGCAAGCGACGATAGGTTTGCAGCCAGCATTCTTGCCGCGTGGGCAATTTGCCAGCGAACGCGAAACTGGTGTGATTCCGTTGATTTTGACGAAATGGGCCCGCAAGTTTGTCGATGGCACAAAGCTTGGCGATGAAATCAAATCTGTCCAGGATGTGCTGGCCGTGGGTGACATCATTTATGTGGCACCTTCCAATAAGGCAGGCCAATTCCATCTCGTGCAAGTGCCAGATGTTGAGGGTGCACTCGTCGCCATGGACCCTCACACGGGCCGTGTTCTCGCCATGGTGGGCGGCTTTTCTTATGGCAACAGCCAATTTAACCGCGCCGTACAAGCGATGCGCCAACCGGGTTCATCATTCAAGCCGGTGGTCTATGCTGCGGCCCTCGACAATGGCTATTCGCCTGCTTCGGTTTTGCTGGACGCTCCGATCGAATATAAATTGCAAAACGGGGATATCTGGAAGCCTAAGAACTACGAAAAGAATTTCTTCGGTCCTTCCACCCTGCGTCGTGGCATTGAGCAATCCCGTAATACCATGACGGTGCGTCTTGCCGATGATCTTGGCATGACCAAAATTGCCGACTTGGCGCAGCGCTTGGGCATTTATGACAAAATGCCACTGCAATTATCAATGGCTTTGGGCGCAGGTGAAACCACGCTGCTGAAAATGACAACGGCCTATAGTATCATTGCCAATGGTGGCAAGAAAGTCGACGCAACCCTCATTGATCGTATTCAGGATCGTTATGGCCACACCATCTATCGCCATGACAATCGCGATTGCACCGCGTGCAAAGTGGAAACTTATAATCCGGCATTGCCCGAGCCAGACTTTGTCGACAACCGTGAGCAGGTCATGAACCCCTATACCGCCTATCAGATCACCTCCATGATGGAAGGCGTGGTTGAGCGCGGCACTGGCAAGAAGCTGCAAATCGTTGGCAAACCAATCGCTGGAAAAACCGGAACATCCAATGATGAGCGCGACGCTTGGTTCATCGGCTTCACGCCAGATCTAACAGTTGGTGTTTATGTGGGCTATGATAACCCAAAACCTATGGGCAAGGGCCGCACTGGCGGCGAGCTCGCAGCCCCCATCGTAGCCGATTTCATGCGGCTGGCCTTACGCGATAAGGCGGCAATTCCATTCCGTGTGCCGCGCGCCATTGAGCTTATTCCGATCCAAGTGAATTCGGGAAAGCGTGCCATATTTGGCGAAGAAGGCGTTATTCTCGAAGCCTTTAAACCTGGCGATGAACCACCTGCTAATACCACGGTGATTGGCAATGGAGACAAACCCGAAACCAACCCAGATGGCGTAGTTTTGGTGGCGCCAAAACCTGATCAGCCAGAACCCGATACCCAAGGAGGGTTGACGGCGACGGACAACGGCCTCTATTGAGCGGCCATCACATCATTTCTTGAAAGTTAGAATCTATCATGCGCGCCGAAATCATCAAGTTGATCGAAGAGATCGAACAATCCGTTGGCTTGCTGCGGAGGCATCTTTGACTGGGATAATTCAATCCGTGAATTAGCCGAACTTAACGCCAAAGCTGAAGACTCAAGCCTCTGGAATGATGCACAAAAAGCCCAAGAGGTGATGAAGCGCAGACAAGAACTTGATACCCGCATTGGCGGTATCTTGCGCATCCAGACCTCAATTGCTGACAACACCGAACTCATCGGCATGGGTGAAGCCGAAGGCGATCAATCGATTGTTGATGAAGCTGAGAAAGCTTTGGTGGCCTTGAAGAAAGACGTGGCTGCAGTAGAGCTCGACGCGTTGTTATCAGGCGAAGCCGATGGCAATGATTCATATCTGCAAATCAATGCTGGTGCGGGCGGCACCGAAAGCCAAGATTGGGCCTCTATGCTCATGCGCATGTATGTGCGCTGGGCCAATCTCAATAAATATAAGGTTGAAGTGCTGGACCAACATGACGGCGAAGAAGCCGGCGTTAAATCTTGCACTTTGCTGATCAAGGGCAAGAATGCTTATGGCAAGCTGAAAACCGAAAGCGGCGTGCATCGTCTTGTGCGCATCTCGCCCTATGATTCGAATGCCCGCCGCCACACGTCATTCTCATCGGCCTGGGCCTATCCGGTGATCGATGACAATATTAACATTGATATTATTGATAGCGATTTGAAAGTCGATACCTACCGCGCTTCGGGTGCGGGTGGTCAGCACATTAACACCACTGATTCTGCGGTGCGCATCACCCATATGCCCACTGGTATTATTGTGGCCTGTCAGGCTGAACGTTCGCAACATAAGAACCGCGCTACGGCCCTAAAGATGCTGAAGTCGCGGCTCTATGAGCGTGAAGTGCAACTGAAACAAGATAAAGTGGATGCTGCCAATGCCACCAAAACTGATATTGGCTGGGGCCACCAAATTCGCTCCTATGTATTGCAACCCTATCAACTCGTAAAAGATTTGCGTACGGGCTTCACCAGCACAAACCCAACAGCCGTGCTAGGCGGCGAGCTTGATGACTTTATCCAAGCCTCACTCGCCCACCGCATCCATGGGGGTGCTGGAGCGATTGAAGATATTGATTAGGGTTTAGCTGTCTTAATTAGCCTAACATTATCAACCACATCCTCGGCATTCGGCGAGGCCTTCATGGGCATAAAGGGCTCGTGCTGCACGGGCGCAACTGGAGCAGGTTGAACTTCAGCCAAGCCACCTTGACGCATGGAACCATAAACATAAGCGCCATTTTCAATGCTGATCGTTTCGTTGGTCACATTACCTTCAACATGAGCTCCGGCTTGGATATTCACGTGTGTACCTGTGACCGGACCAATCATTCGCCCACGGATAAAAATATGTTCCGCCGTAAGCTCACCCAGAATTTCGCCATGCGCATCAATCAAACAGGTGTGAGCTCGCACAATGCCGCGCACCATCCCGTCAATGTGGATTTCACCATCGCAAATTATATTGCCTTCAAATGAAGTATCCCGCGCAATATAGGAGGGATCTAATGCATTTGAGCTGGTTTCGACTTCACTTTTGGTTCGTTTAAAAAACATAATGCACTCGTTCACATACACCTGTGGCAAGAACAAGGTGATAGTCTTCTTTAAACCGAAATTCCACAAATGTCATTATCCCAAAATCTGCCATTGTTTAGCCAAGCTTTACTGGCCATTACCGCTTGGAAGTCGGCTCAATTGATGAAAGAATGTAGAGCAGGAATCGCAGAATGATAAATGGTGATTGGAACGTAGGGCGTTGCGGTTAAAACTGTTAAGAGTTTCACTTCTGTCGGTATTAATGCTCATAGCTATTGCTGTGCTGGGCATTGCGTTGTTTTTCTGGCGATTGACCCAAGGCCCAATTTCACTTTCGTTCCTCAATGGCCGGATTGAAACCGCCATCAACCAACAATTGGTTGATATGAAGGTGAGCCTCGGCGGGGCAATGTTGGAGCTTGATCGCAACGGCAATATTCCACATGTGCGTTTCCGCAACTTGGTCTTGCGTGATTCTGACGGCAATATTCTGGCAAGCGCCCCGCGTGCTGCCGTCTCACTGAATACGGTCAGCCTGCTGTCCGGAAAGTTTGTGGCCGAGACTTTGGAACTGATCGGCCCAAAAATCAGTGCACGGAGAAATTTGGACGGCACCGTAACGCTGGGCGTCAGTGGCCAAGCCGATGAAACTGCCGAACCCATAGTGATAGATGAAAATTTTAAAGAGGGCGATGCCCAGGAAAGCATAACCGGCCCAGGCACCGCACCAGCGGGAACCACTACTGGTGCAAAACTTATCGCACTTCTGGCTTCTCGGGATGCAAAAGATTCTGTCTCGGCCTTGCGCAGCATTCGCATCAGCCAAGCGGCCTTGAATGTCTTTGATGATGCCAACGCCTCCAATTGGTTTGCACCCTCGGCGGATTTGACATTCAGTAAAACGCCCTATGGATTTGTGGTTCTTGCCAAAGCTGATGTGGCCACCAGCACCAAGCCTTGGCACACCGAACTTTCAGCAACCTATCAGCGCGATACCAAGTCGTTTTCGGTGAGCACAACGGTTGAGAATCTCATTCCAGCCAATGTGGCTGAAAAGATTTTCGCTCTCTCACAATTTGCCAAAGTGCAAATTCCTCTCTCTGGTCACATCGAAATCGAAGCCAAAGAAGACGGCACAATTTCCAAAGCCAATGCAGAGCTTAATGCGGCGGCGGGCCAACTCAATTTGCCTGATTATCTTGCCCAACCCATCAATATTGATGACGGCAATTTCCACGTCAATTACGAAGCAGATACAGGTGCGTTTGATATTGTCGACTCGTCCATCCTGATGGGCGGATCGCGCGCCGAGGTTTCGGGCAAGCTCTCGCCAGTTCGGCTGCCAGATGGCAGGCTCGATGCGTTTGATATCACGTTGCAGGCACAAAATTTGAACATTGAATCCAAGATCACCGACCCGGACCCTGTCCAGGTTGACCGTATCGAATTCAAAGGCCGTGCTGCGATTGAAGAAGCGCGTCTTGATATCTCCGATCTTGTCGTCATGTCGGGCAATACCGGCGTGCGCATGCGCGGAATTATCACGGGCGGCGAAGAATCTGCTGGCATCCAGCTCGCGGGCCGCGTGCGCGATGTCTCAGCAACGCTCCTCAAAAAACTATGGCCACCGATCGTGGCTCCACGATCAAGAACCTGGATCACTGAAAATGTTGTCGATGGACGCGTTTCAGAAGGTACATTTCAAATCAATCTGCCAGCCAATGCAATGGCCCAGGCCAAGCGCGACCGCATCCTGCCAAAAAATGCCATCAACTTCACCTTCCAGATTGAAGATGTAACTGCGCATTATTTCAAAGACCTGCCTCCTATCACAGGGGCAAAAATGGAAGCAACCCAAACTGACAATGATTTTGATCTGGTTATTTCCGCAGGCCAAACCCAATTGGACTCTGGCCGCATTGTGAAAATCGACAATGGCACTTTCGCTGCTCACGGCATCATGAATGAGGAAGTGCAAGGCATCTTTGGCTTCAATCTCACCAGCCCCATTGATGCTATGGTGGATTTTGCCAGCCAGCCCGATCTCAATCTCATCAAAACTGATCTGACCAAATTCCTCAAGCTGCAAGGCACTGCTAAAGTGGCGATTGATTTGCAATTTCCACTGATCAAAAACGTACCAAAAGAGCGCGTTGAATTTTCGACTAAAATTGGCATTGAAGATGCAGCCATCACCAATGTGTTGCCCGGCGTTGACTTGACCGAGGGAAATCTTACTGTCGACGTAGCCAAAGATGTGATTTCAGTAACTGGCCCGGCCAAAATAAACGGCTTGGATGCCAAAGTGCTATGGAAAAAGCCACGTGGCGATGGTCCCGCCATTTCCCAAATCAGCTCCATTTTAAACGAAAAAACCCGAGAAAAATTAGGTCTGAAAATTGCCGATTACCTCACGGGGCCAACCCCGGTGAATGCCGAAGTCAGCACCAATGAAAAAGGCCAAACTGTTGTTAAGGCAGATGTTGATCTCTCAAAAGCCAGCATGAAGCTTCAGGCATTGGGCTGGAAGCGCCCGGCTCAGGATGACACGACAGCCTCTTTCACTGTGACCACCAGCGAGGGGGGCCTCCGAAATGTAAGTGATTTTAAATTAGATGGTCCCGGCCTGAAATTGCGCGGGAACATGGAAATTGCCGCAGCTGGCATTATGAAATCTGTCACCATGGATGAAATTCGTTTGGATGAAGACAATGTGTTTTCGGCCACCATTGTGCCCGGTGAAGATAATTTATCGCTTCTGGTCACCGGCAATAATTTTGATGCAAGACCCTATATCCAATCCATGATCTCACCCGTTCAGTCAGACGAGACTGCCAAGCCTGCGGCAGAAGGCTCATCCGCACCAAATCAGGATTTTACGCTGCAAGCAAAATTCAAGCATGTAACGGCATTCCGGGGTGAGGCTGTGAATGACGTAACCGCCACGTTGCGCACCCGCGCTGGAAAAGTTGCTGAAGCTAACATCAGCGGAACTTTCCTCAGTGGTCAACCCTTGCGTATTAAAGTGACTCCATTGGCTGCGGGCCGGGATATGAAAGTGTATACTGGTGATGGTGGTGCTGCAGTGCGTGCCGCAAATTTCTATTCAAAAATTGCCGGTGGCGAATTGCAGTTCTCAGCTCTGATTGGCAATGAGCAGGGCTCGCCCTTACATAATGGCCAACTGCAAATTACAAATTTTGAAGTGCGCAATGAAGCGGCATTGGCAAAGTTGGATCAACGCGGAAAGCCCGAAAAATCTGGCCCGCGTAAGGGCGGAATCACATTTAAAAAATTGTGGTTACCTTTTGATATTGACAACAAATTCGTACGGCTTGGTGATGTAATCCTCCGTGGCACCGATATGTGCGCAACGGCAGATGGCGTGATTAGAAAAAAAGATGGAGCACTGGATATTACAGGCTCGGTCATTCCCGCCTGTGGGCTCACAGGTGCGTTTAACAATGTTCCCCTGCTCGGCGATATCCTGAGCGGAGGCAATAACAATGAAGGTCTCTTCGGTGTCACCTATGCCATGGGCGGAACCTTGGCGAACCCTGATATTAAGGTCAATCCAATCTCTGCGCTTGCCCCCGGTATTTTCCGCAGGTTCTTTGATTTCACCAAATCCGGCACACCAAAAAAATCGAGCAATGATAGTCTGAATTAACCTTTAAGCTTGGCGCAGCAGCACATGCTTCTTCTTGCCCATGGAGAGTTTGGCAGCACCATCGGCATTTAAATCTGCAGCCGAAATATTAAACCGCTCATCGGTTACGGCTACATCATTCAACTTGATTGCGCCACCTTGAATGGAACGTTTTGCTTCACCATTGGAACCAGCAAGACCCGCCTGAACGAGGGCCACCAAAAT
>JANYGE010000064.1 GCA_025362535.1 Hyphomicrobiales bacterium | reverse complement strand
CGAAACAATCCCCGCCCAGCCCGGCCATGTGAGGCTCGCAGATTCCAAGCAGAACCGCCGCTGCAATCGCTGCATCCACGGCATTGCCGCCACTCTCCAAGATTTGAACGGCGACTTTCGCGGCCAAAGGATGCGACGTGGCGCACATGCCATTAGTGGCAAATACTGGCGATCTGCCAGGCAATTGAAAATCGCGCATGAACTTAAATTACTCTCAAAATGTGTTAGCCAAGGCTTGGTCGAATTTAATGAAGGCCCACTTTCGGGGAGAATCGAAAGCAGGCCTTCACTTTGAGTTACTTGAGAAGATCTTTCCAGACTTTGCTGTACAGTTCATTAACCTCTGGTGAGCAGGTTTCATTCCAGCCACCAGCTGCCTGAAACTCCTTTGGAATGTTGAGTTCAGGAGCGTCGCCTAGGCCGGCTTTCATGAATTTCTCTGATCCCTTGATGCCATTGGCATAGGTTGCGAAGTTTGAAATCAGAGCGGCATTTTCAGGCGCCATAATAAAATTCTGAAAGAGCTTGGCATTTTCAACATTTTTTGCGTCTTTGAGAATGGCAACACTGTCCATGAACATCGAATAGCCTTCTTTGGCATAACCAAAATGCACATCAGGATTCTTCTCGCGGGCACGGTAAGCTGCACCATTATAGTAGAAGGCCGCAGCATAATCGCGGGTATCCATCTTTTCGATGCCGTAGTCCATGGCCAACCACTTAGGCTTGGCGGCCTTGAGCACATCACGCACTTTCTTCAGGGTCTCTTTATCATCTGAACACCAGGTGCCACCAACGTAACGGTAAGCAGCATACATAACGTCACCCATTTCTGGGACGACATCGATTTTGCCAACCAGTTCTGGCGGCGGATCAAGCCAGATTTTAGATGTATTGATATCGCCCTTGTAAATTGATGTTGCAACCACCGGGCCGGTTGTGCCCCATTGCCATGGAACTGTGTAATGCCGGCCCATATCCCAAGGAACATTGACCCAACGCTCATCGACGTTTTTGAAGTTTTCCATTTGATCCGGGCGAGACTCAAGCAACAGCCCTTCCTTAATCCAGATTGGAACGAAGTTGGCTGATGGCACAGCAATATCAAAGCCGTGGCCACCAGCGCGAACCTTTGCCAAAGCCGCGTCATTGCTATCATATTCGGTGATTGTTACCTTTATTTTATAAGTATCTTCAAATTTCTTGATGAGCTCAGGGCTGGTGTAATTGCCCCAATTGTAGATCGACAGCGTGCCATCGGCCCACGCTGCTCCGGTTGTGGCAAGCAATGCCACTCCGGCCAATAGCGACTTTATTCTTTTCATAACTTAGTCCTTCCTGTGTGGTTGCTTAGTGCTTCTTTCGGCTGATAAAATAGAACGCGGTGACAGCCAGCACCGATAGGACGAGAAAAAACGTCGCTGCGGCATTAACTTCGGGGGTGATGCTTTTTTTGATTTGACCCAGCATGTAGGTTGGCAGAGTTTCCTGGCCACCAGACTTTACGAATTCGGTGATGACGACATCATCAAGTGAAACCACAAAGGCCAACATGTAACCGGCGATTACTCCCGGCAACAAAAGTGGCAGGGTTATATTTGTGAATGTGTTCCACGGATTGGCATAAAGATCGGCAGCGGCCGTTTCTAACGTCAGATCCATGCCTTCAAGCCTGGCGCGGATTGGAAGATAAGCAAACGGAATGCAAAACGCCGTATGGGCTGCCACCAAATACGCACCTCCCGTGTATCCAGTCCAAACCTTGATGCGGGCAAAAACGATGAGGAGGGCAACCGCAGTCACAATTTCCGGCACGATCAATGGTTGGTTGATGAGCGCGTATTTGAAATTAAGGCCACGGTAGGGGGCGGTTCTTGTTGTTGCTATCGCCGCCAGCGTGCCCATTGCAGTGGCCAATGTTGCGGCAATGATGGCAATTTGAAACGAGCGCAATACGGCATCTTGGATGGCGACATTGTGCGATGCCGATTTGAACCAGCGCAGGGAAAAGCCGCCCCACAGCGACATCGAATCCGTATCATTAAACGCATAGACAACCAAGGTAAAAATCGGCAGGTAGAGTGCGAAAATACACAGCAAGGCGATCGTGCTAAACCCCACTTGCGACTTCACCGAAAATCCACGGGAACTAATGGCCATGAGAGCCACTTTCGCGTGCGGCACTGCGCACATAAATAAGAAGGGCAAGGGTAACGATGACCAGAAGTGTTATCGAAAGGGCAGCACCGAATGGCCAGTCGCGGGCTTGTCCAAATTGTTGCTCAATAAGATTGCCCAACATCATGTTCTTGCCACCACCCAGCACGCGCGGCGTTACATAAGCGCCGATGCAAGGAATGAACACCAGAATGCTGCCCGCAATGATACCGGGTTTTGACAGCGGCAGGATGATGTTCCACAAAACCTTCGCCCGCGTGGCATAGAGATCATATCCGGCCTCAACGAGGCGAAAATCCAATTTTTCCAAGCTTGAATAAATTGGAAGAACCATCAATGGGAAATAAACATAGGTGAGGCCCAGCAAAACTGCGCCGTCGGTGAAAAGCATTTGAATGGGTTGCGAAATCAGACCGAATTTCAGCAATACATTATTGATCAGCCCTTCGTTGCGGATTACATCCTGGATGCCGAATGTGCGGATGAGCAAATTTGTCCAGAACGGGATCGTGATCAGCAACAGCCAGATATGTCGGCTCTTCTCCGGCCTTGTTGCGACAAAATAGGCAGTGGGGAAACCAAGGAGCACGGTAATCACTGTAGTAATCAGCGACAGTTTGATGGAGCGCAAAAAAATTGTGAAGTTCGCCGATGAAAGCCCCAAGCTGTCGTCGATTGGGTCGCGTTCAAACAGAACGCTCAACCAGCCATTTGTTGAAAACTGCCAGTACTTAACATCGCCATAGTCGCCTCTGACCATGAACGAAAACATCAACACCACTAGCAAGGGGCCAATCGCCGCCAAAATGATTGTGGTCAACGCCGGCGCAGCAAGCAGCCAGCGGTTTCGTATGTCGCTGCGGCGCGCGGTTTCGGCTATGCTGGGATTGTTCTGCATATCAATCCTTGAGAATCCGTGCCGCACCATCTGCAATGCGAATGCCAACATTTTGCCCGGTCTGGAGAGGCTTCTCACCAATCACGTTTTGTTGCCGCACCACAAATGCTGTGCCATCGCTCAACTGCGTGTGAACATGAGTGTCTGTGCCTAGAAAAACGATATTCTTGATGATTGCTGCTAATTGATTCTTCCCAGGCTTTTCGCTGATGAAAGCATGTTCAGGGCGAATGGCGATGGTAGCTGGCTGCGGAAGTTCTAAATCCACCGGACAGTCTACAGTCAGGCTTGTGCCATCAGGTAAGCAAGCAGTTGCAGACCCCCGGGTCTTTTTTTCAACCTTGCAGACAATGAAATTCGATTCACCAATGAAACTGGCCACAAACCGATCTGCCGGGCGGTCATAAATTTCACGTGGATTACCGATTTGCAGCACATTGCCTTTGCTCATCACGGCAATGCGATCAGACATTGTCAAAGCTTCTTCTTGGTCGTGCGTTACAAAGATGAAGGTGATACCGGTTTCATTTTGCAGTCGCTTCAATTCGATCTGCATTTCCTTTCTAAGCTTATAGTCGAGTGCTGATAGTGGCTCATCAAGCAGGAGAACTTTTGGCTGCGGCGCTAGGGCCCGTGCCAGCGCTACACGCTGTTGCTGGCCACCTGAAATTTGCGACACCTTGCGGTCTTTTAATTCTTCCATCTGAACGAGTTTCAACATTTCGGAAACGCGTGCGGTGATTTCTGGCTTCGGCTTTCCCAGCATTTTGAGACCGAAGCCAATATTTTGACTTACCGTCATATGCGGAAACAGCGCGTAGTTTTGAAACACTGTATTGATGGGACGCTTGAAGGGGGGCAAGTTGGCAATGTTTTCGTCATACAAAAGAATTTCACCTTCATTCTGAAAGTCAAACCCTGCGATCATGCGCAGTAGAGTGGTCTTGCCACATCCTGAAGGGCCAAGCAGTGTGAAGAATTCATTTTCGCCAATAACAATCGAAACATTGTTCAGCGCAATGACTTTGGTATCGCCTTCACCGAAATGCTTGCTCAGGCCTCTCACATCAACGGCTGCAGTTTGGCTTTTTACCATCGTGGTCAAGTTCTCCTAGGCTTCGTAAGTTACGCGACCACCACAGATCGTAATGACCGGATGCAGTTTGGATATTTCCTCGAGCGGGGTGTTTTCAATGTCGCCTGAAAGAACAACGGCATCCCCTAGAAATCCCCTCTTCAAGATACCTTTTTTGTTTTCTGCAAACTCGGCATAGGCACCCTCGTAGGTGTAGGCTGCCAGAGTATCTAAGAGATTGAACCGTTGATCGGGATCTCCGGCACCCCAGACTTTGCGGGTTGTTGCGGCTTGAATGCCAGCCAGCACGCTAATATCCGCAACTGGCCAATCAGAAGCGAAAACCACATGGGCATCTGATTCCTTGAGGGTTTTGCAAGGAAAGGAGAAAGGCCAACGGCTCTTTCCAATGCGTGTAAGTGTTGGTTCGAGCGGAAAATTCATGGCGCCCGGCGGATGGGGAGGTTGCATCGAAGCAATAACCCCAAGTTCCTTCAGGCGGGGAATGTCGGCAGGCGTAATCACTTCAATATGTTCAATGCGGTGGCGACTGTCGCGTTTTTTGTTGGCTTTCTGCGCGGCTTGATAGCCATCCAGCACACTGCGCACGGCAGCATCGCCACTGCTATGCACAGCGATTTGCAGCTTTCGCCGATCAGCCTCGATCGCGGCCTCATTGAATTGTTCTTGGCTGAACAGGGGCTCGGTCCGGTGCCCGGGTCGATCAGCGTAATCATCCACCATGTAGGAGGTATAGGAATCGAGAACGCCATCCATGAAGAATTTTACCAATCCGGATGATAACCAATCTGAATGGTAACGCTCAGCCATGAGCGATGCTTTCTCCAGCATATCCACTTTCATGAAGTTCTTGAAATGGAATGGCACCTTGTTGCGGCAGAGCAGACCGCCCTGGGTTTCGATCTCGGCGAGGAGTTCCAATGTGTAAAGGTTGCCATCCATATTGTGGATGGAGGTGATGCCATGTTGGGCGCACCACGAGAGGCCACGCTTGATAATGTCGATGTCGGTTGCGCGCTCTTCAGCACTGGGTGGAGGATGAGGTTCGCCCCCTGTCGCGAGCCCGAGTGTGGCACGCTGTTCACCGGAATACTTGATGATCGGGCCGAAGGCTTCCACTTCACGCAATTCGCCGCTGGCAAGCCCATCAAGCCCCATAACTATCTCATTGCCGGGTCCGAGTGTTTGACCGCGCAGAAGCCCAGTCACCTCCAGCGCTTTCGTGTTGGCCCACATGGTGTGATGGTCGGCTGAGCTTATCGCAAACGGCCGGTCCGGACACATGCGATCCATGTGATGACGGTTGATGGAGCCTTCCGCTCCCATCATGCTGTAATCGGCTCCCTTGCCGAAAAGAACTTTGGCTTCGCGCTGAGTCGGCACGTAGGCGCGGACGGCAGCGGCCACCGCATCGAACCCCCGCAGGCCGGCTAACGGGAGATGATGCAGTTCAGCCGCACCACCAAAGAGATGCATATGGGCCTCGATGAACCCTGGAAGCACAGTGTTGCCCTGCGCGGAAATCACCCGGGTCGATGAGCCTTTTAGGGCTGCAATGTCTTGTTTGGACCCAACAGCTAAAATATGCCCGTCGGTGATGGCCACAGCTTCAGCACGCGGGGCAGCCAAATCCATTGTCAGCACTTTCGCGTCTGTGATGATCACATCTGCATACATAAAGTTTGAGCCCTTCCTAAATCCAACTGTTCATTGGAGACGATTTAGACGATTGCATCTCATTCAATTTTTTAAATGCAATTTCGTATACGTAATTGCATATTTGCATCCTTGTCAATAGGCGTTAAGCTGTGTTTTCGCGGCAAAGAACGGAACATGTCCAAATGAAAACAAAGAAAAAGGGGTCGCTACGCAGATCAGCCTACGATTCATTGAAAGCTATGATCGTGATTGGCCAAATTGCGCCTGGTGCTCGTATTTTAGTTGAGGAATTGGCGACTAAGTTGAATGTGAGCCGAACGCCGGTTCGTGAAGCGCTTAACCAGCTTGAGCGTGATGGCCTTGTGGTTGAGCGTCCCCGTCAAGGCTATGCCGTCAAAAACTTTGACATGAAAATGTTTCAAGAATCATTTGAGGTGCGCGAAGTACTCGACGGCTATGCCACCGAGCTTGCCACCGCACGTTTGACCGCTGCCGATAAGCTAGTCCTTAAAAATATGCTTGCTGAATGTGAAAGACTTGCCAACCTTCCTGATCGCACACAGCAAGACAAGTTTCAGGAGCTTCAGATCGGGATGGACATTCACCGCACAATTGCTGCACTCAGCGACAATGAAACGCTGTGTTCCATGCTCAATAGCATCCTCGACAAATGCCAGCATTATGTTTGGATGGAACTGATTTGGCTTGATGATTGGAAAGAGGCACGCGACGAACACACGGCAATTGTCAAAGCCATGTGTGATGGCGATGCCAAACGGGCCGGCGATCTTGCTCGCAGTCACATTCGCAGTTCCCGCAATAACATCATGGGACTGCTGCAAGAGAAAGCGGATTTGCAGAACTTTATGGCCAAGGCTTCATAGGCTGCTCAATTATTCCCCGCTGCCGTAAGAATTTGAAGGTCTTCTGGTTTCAGCGAAAGCCGTGCGCCGCGTGCCAAACCTTCCAATTGGCGAACAGATGTTGCTGAGGCAATTGGTGCAACAATTCCAGGCTGAGCGTTAATCCACGCCAAAGCGATTTCCGCAAGAGTGGCGCCAGTGTGTTCGGAAACAGTATCGAGTGCAGCCAATATCTTCATGCCACGGGCATCTAAATATTGGGCCACGTCTTCGCCGCGTGGACTTTTCGATAAATCGGCTTGGCTGCGATATTTGCCAGTCAGAAAACCAGATGCCAAACCAAAATAGGTAATGGCACCCAGCCCTTCCTTAACAATTAAGTCCTGCACGGCCCCTTCAAACTTATTACGCGTACAAAGATTAAACTCGTTCTGTAGGGATTGATAACGCGGCAGATTCTTTTGTTCAGATAGCTTAAGGGCGCTTGCCAGCAAGTTCGCATCATAGTTCGAGGCGCCGATCACTCGCACTTTTCCAGCTTTGATCAGCTTATCATAAGCGCCCAAAGTTTCCTCTTCGGCAGTTAATGGATCGGGCCAATGCGATTGATAGATATCTATGTAATCAGTTTGAAGCCTACGCAACGAATCTTCCACGGCAGTTGCAATCCACGAGGCTCGCAAATCGGTGCGACCTTGGCCCATGTCGGAGCCGACCTTTGTTGCCAAAACAATCTTGCTGCGAATGCCCCGCGCTTTCAGCCAACGGCCGATAATTTTTTCAGATTCACTATCATTACCGGGCACCCAGCGTGAATAAACATCTGCCGTATCGATCGCGGTGAACCCTTCCGCAACAAAGGCATCAAGTATGGCGAATGAATTTGACTCATCGGAGGTCCATCCGAACACATTTGTCCCCAAAACAAATGGCTCAAAGTGAATATCTGATTGTCCAAGTCGGCGTTTGTTCATAAATTTTATCCTACTGCGTTCCAATTTTGTCCGCCCAATGTTTTGTACCAGACGCATTGAGAGAGTATTGCATGTTTGACGCCTCGTCGAGTGGGTGTGACTTTGACGCGATTGTAACTGGTGCTTGTCTGGCCCGATGCGAACCGCGATCATATGGGCGCATACAGAGGTTATCCCTACTGAGCATGTTGACCACGAGCAAGTCGACGAGCTCGAAGAGTTCTTCTCGGGTTCCAGCTTTTACATCACCGCGACCGCCGGCTTCGGGGCGTTGCGACTGGACTTGTAACGGTTTGCTTCCGGTTACTTGAGATAATAACACTCACTCAAGGGGACGGACTATGGCGATTAAACACACAGAAGATTTCAAGCAGGAAGCAGTTCGGATTGCGCTAACGAGCGGGTTACCGCGTCGTCGGGTGGCGTCGGATTTGGGGGTTGGTTTTTCAACCTTGGGCAAATGGGTGTCGGAGTTTCGGCCAGCGGATGTTTCGACGGCTCCACAGGCGGATTTGGCCAAGGAGAATGAACGCCTTCGCCATGAGAACCCTCGTGCTGCGGGAAGAGAGGGAGATATTAAAAAAGGCTACCCAGTTCTTCGCGCGTTATTGAGGGCATGAACGCCAATGGTCCGAGAGAATGCCCGAAACCGTGATGGCGTTGCCCGACAGGGTTTTGCAAAGCAAACCACGAGAGGGTTCGGGTTTGTGAAGGATTGGTGGCATGTCTGGCCGGTGAGCAAGATGTGCCAGATGATGCAAGTCACAACTCGTGGCTTTCGTAAATGGCTGACCCGGCCGATGGGCTGCCGCCAACGCGGTGAATTGAAAGTGCTGGCCCATATCCCGCGAACACTATGGCCTGAGCCTCGGCACCTATGGACGACCTCGCATGGCCATGCAGCTGAAGGAAGCTGGCCTCGATGTTGGCGAGCGGCGCGTGGGTCGATTGATGAACATCAATGGCATAAAGCCCGTTCGCACGCGCAGGCACAAGGTGACGACCAACAGTAATCATAAATTAGGCATCGTGGCCAATGTTCTGGATGGCAACTTCACCGCCGATATACCCAACAGCAAATGGGCCGGAGACATCAGCTATGTTTGGGCAGCGCAAGGTTGGCTCTATCTTGCCGTAATCCGCGACCTACATTCACGTCGCGTCATTGGCTGGGCAGTTAGTGACTGTTAATTTTCACTGAGAACTGACCCGTGTAATTTGTTTATGTCTGGCTTTGTTTGTGTGTCAATTGGTTTTAGGTTTGGTCGGCCTGCGCCAGCTGTCGTTTCCGGTTTCGAGGATATGGCAGTGGTGCGTCAGGCGGTCGAGCAGTGCCGTTGTCATCTTGGCATCCATTGCCCGGCAAGCGTTTGCATGCAAACGCTGAGAGGGACCAAACACATTGGCCCATTCGCTGAAGCTCAGGTTCGTGGTGATGATGATGCTGGTCTGCTCATAGAGCTTGCTGAGCAGATGGAACAGCAGTGCCCCGCCCGATGAGCTGAAGGGCAAATAGCCCAGCTCATCAAGGATGATTAGATCAAGACGCAGCATGATGACGATGGCACCACTGGCAGGATCATGACGCATGGCGCATCCCCTTTGCAGTGTGGGTTGCGCACAAAGCATCGTAGCGCTCAACATCGACCTTTGGTTCGCAGACCAAGTTGAGGGCCTGGGGTGCGTCAATATCAGGTGCTGGCAACTTGCCATCCACCAGCCGGTGCAAAAGATTGAGGATGTGGGTCTTGCTGGGAACGCCTGCGTCCAGCACCAACTCAACAGCAGAGAGGACGGCTTGCTCATCATGCTGCAAAACCAGCGCCAGGATATCAACCATCTCGCGGTCGCCACCTAGCCACTTGAGCACATGCCTCACAGGGTCAAATGGCCCGAGTGGTAGCAGGTGACGCAATGGAGCTTCGGCGGCGACCAATTGGATTTGACCCCTTAGATTCGGAATTCCTGATGGCTGGTCATACTGACCCATTTTTTCCGAAATTCATCCCTGATGTGATGCTTTAATTCCCTGTTATTGAGGAAACGAAGGCAGAGACGAACTCGCTCATGACTGCCAGAACAGCCAATCATTTCACCACAAGCGGAAAGGCCGTTGTTTGAAACATGTTTCGCAACTTGATCATCGCCTTCTTGGTGGCGCGTTGATCAGCTGAGGCAAAGCCCATCAAGAGTCCGCGCTGTTCATTGCCATGACGATATTGAATTGAAAGTGGTGAAACATTGACGCCCATTTCAAGCGCTGCTTTGGCTACCACCTTATCATCAAGTTTTTTGTGGAACATCCCAACCAATTGAATGCCAGCCTCGACATGGCGGAGACTCAACCACGGGCTGAGATGCTCCTCACAGGCTTCAATAAAATATTGCCGCCTTATGGCGTAGAGCCTGCGCATGCGGCGCAAGTGCCGTGTGAAGTGACCCTCGTTCATGAAATCAGCCAAAGCGGCTTGCGTAAGCAGCGGTGCGAATTGGCCTGTCACGCTGAGTGCCGTGGCAATGCTTTCGTGCAATATATCGGGCACGACCAAAAAGCCCAAGCGCATGGCTGGAAACAGAAGCTTTGCGAAGGTGCCGACATAAACAACACGGTTATTGACGCTGATGCCTTGCAAGGCTGGAATAGGATGGCCTTGAAAGCGGTATTCACTGTCATAGTCATCTTCGATAATCCAACTGCCCCATTTCTCGGCCAACTGCACCAGGTTAAGCCGCTGTTCCATAGGCATGATGATGCCAAGCGGGTGGTGGCAGGATGGTGTTGCGAAGATCAGACGGGGGATGGTGCTCGGTGGCTGTAAGTCCCAGCCCTCATCCGTAACATTGAGCGGCACAAGTTTAGCGCCTGCGGCAAGACAGGCGGCACCCGCCCCATAATAGCCGGGCTCTTCCATCCACACAGTATCACCTGGATCAAGCAACAGGCGCGCCAATAAATCAAACGCCGATTGCGCGCCATTGGTGATGACGATTTGATCTGGGGTGCAGTTCACACCTCGCGCTGTTGTGAGATAGCGGGCAATGGCTTCGCAAAGGGCGGGATAGCCTTTGACATGGTATGTGCCGAACAAATCATGGCGCGCTGCCTTGGCACGCTTACTGAGTAGCTTTGACCATGTGTTGAAAGGAAAATTATCGGCGTCTGGCAATCCGGGATGGAAGGCCAAAAGACCGGGCCTGCCATGGTGGTAGGGCTGTGCCAACATTATCTTGCCGCGCGCCGAAATCGAACTGTCACTCGGCGTTGAGGTCTTCGTCGCATTTTGTAAAGTGGGCGGGAGTGCCATGACGATCGGTGGCGTTCGGGGATGCAGAGCCAGATAGCCTTCGAGCGCTAATTGGTCACACGCTGCAATAACCGTGTTTCGACCAACCCCCAAATCTTTTGCCATGGCACGGGTTGAAGGCAAAGAACTGCCGCTGGGCAGCACACGCCGCTCAATGAGACTCCGCAGCTGGATGTAAATTTGCCGGTGCAGGTTTTCAGCAGACTGGCGATTCAGAATTATGCCGTCGATCGGAAAAGCATTGATCATCGTGGTTCCTAAAAATGAATACATTCTGGTTCTAACACTAGAACCAATCCGGAGATAGGCTCCACGCCACAAAATAAGAAAATCTAGGAAACGGAAGTGAGACGGCTCAAAGTTGGCGTCATAGGTGCAGGTGGCATCGCGCAGATCGAACATATTCCCAATCTGTTGAGGTTAAAGCAGCAGTTTGAGATTTTGGGTGTTTTTGATCCGTCGGCCACGGTTCGCAATTTCATCGCCACACAGTATGAACTGGCAACGTTCGATGATCTCGAACTGCTTTTTGCGCAGAAGCTTGATGCAGTATTTATCACCTCCCCTGACCCGTTACATTATGAACAAATTATTGCTGCGTTCTCGCGTGGGCTGCATGTGTTTTGTGAAAAGCCATTATGTTACGCGGGCGCTGATATTCAAGCGGTGATTGGCGCTCGCGACAAAGCGGCGAAGGTTTTGCAAGTGGGTTATATGAAGCGCTTCGACCCCAGCTATGAAGCCGCTATTGCACGCATGCCTGGCAGCGCTAAAACTTTGCGCTATGTGTCGATCGAAGTGAATGACCCAGACGCTTGGCCCTTCATTCAACACCATAGCTGGATTCGGGGTGAAGATGTGCCGCCTGATCTCATTGCAACGGCCCAGGAAAAGCAACGCCAGCAAATAACACGTGCCGTGAAAACACCGCTCGATGCTGTGAGCTTGCGTGGGTTTGCCGGAGCTTACAGTTCGGCCTTGGTGCATGATGTGAATGCAGTGCATGGATTGCTGGATGCGCTTGGCGTTCCGCCCGGAGAGATTGTTGGAGCGCATCTGTTTGCCGGTGGTGATGGTGGCCAAGGTGCCGTACGGTTGCTGGGTGGGCAGGCCATGTGGAGCATGGTGCATCTCACTGTTCCAAAATTGGCTGACTATTGCGAGCGCATTACGTTGTTTTTTGACGACGCCTCTTTGCAACTTGAATTCCCATCGCCTTATCTCAACCATCAACCCACTAAGCTCACGATCACGACTAGCGATGGTCACATATTGCACCGTGAAGATATTCGGTCAGGTTATGCCGAAGCTTTTATTGAGGAGCTCAAAGGTTTCTGGTCTGCTGTTGTTGAAGGAACACCCGTCCGCAACACCGCTGAACACGCCGCGCGCGACATGGCGCTGCTTTGTGGTTTTGCCGAGTGGCACAGCCTGCACACCCCCCACGCCCAATCATACGGAGAAACCCCATGAAGGTTCGCATTGGCATTAACCCGATCACTTGGACCAATGATGACGTGCCCGAATTGGGTGGCGACACGCCTCTCGAAACCTGCCTCAGCGAAACCAAGCAGGCGGGCTATGCAGGGACCGAACTGGGTGGCAAGTTTCCGCGCAACTCAGCCGAGTTGAAACCTATTATGGCGCGCCATGGCTTGGCTGTTATCTCGGGCTGGTATGATGGGCGCTGTGATGAAAAAGAAGTTTCCTCTGAAATGGATGCCATCACCCCGCATTTACAATTGCTGAAAGACATGGGCTCAAAACTTGTGGTCTATGCTGACACTTCACGCGGCAGACATGGCGCGATTTGGGCTCCGATTTCTCAGCGCCCAGCTTTGCGCCCTGAAGAATGGCCCGCTTATGGCCGCAAGCTTACCCAACTGGCTGAGCGCATGGCTGATTTTGGCGTTCGCATGGCATTTCATCATCACATGGGCACCATTGTTGAGACCGACGCTGAAGTTGGCTTGATGATGAAGCACACAGGCGAGGCTGTTGGTCTTCTCTATGATACGGGCCATTCCTCTTTCTCTGGGGGTGATCCGCTCACGCTTGTCAAAAGCCATGTTAAACGCATTGTCCATGTTCACTGCAAAGACCCGCGCAAAGCCATTCTCGACAAAGCCCGCGCTGAAGATATGAGTTTTATGGATGCTGTACTGGCGGGCATTTTCACCGTGCCCGGCGATGGCTCAATCGACTATGTACCCATTTTGCGTGTGCTCGGCGATGCCAACTATTCGGGTTGGCTGGTGGTTGAGGCCGAGCAGGACCCTAAAAAGGCCAACCCTTTAACTTATGCAACGATGGGTTATAAAAACCTGTCTCGCATGGCGAAAGAGGCAGGCTTTACCGTTGAAATTTGAGCGCGGCCCAAGCCGTAGCCCACAAGGAACCAGTACGAAAGCGTAACCTAAAAACTGAAACAGTGACTGGTCTGTTAACCGAGTCCCGGTTGGCAGAGGTTCATTAACAGGAGGAAATATGGTCTCGTTTAAAAAGTTGTTGAAACCCCTGCTCGGCATTGCTGCTGGGCTCACACTACTCTCTGCGGTTGCCGGAATGGCTACCGCTGAAACCCGCGTTGTCTTCGTCACCCATGGCCAAAGCGGCGATCCCTATTGGTCGGTCGTTAAGAATGGCATGGATGATGCCGCCAAGACCCTCGGCGTAAAGGCCGAATATTTAGCACCTGAAACTTTCGATATGGCCAAGATGGCGCAAATGATTGACGCTGCTGCGGCCTCTAAACCTGATGGTTTGGTTGTGTCGATTGCCGATCCTGCTGCCCTCAGCGAACCCATCAAGAATGCCGTCGCTTCTGGTATTCCGGTGATCGTTATCGACTCTGGTGGTGGAAAGCTCACCCATGATCTCGGCGGTCTGTTGTTCCTTGGTCAAGACGAATATCAAGCTGGCGTATTGGCCGGTGAGCGGATGAAGAAGCAAGGCGTCACCAAAGCTGTCTGTGCCAACCATGAAGTTGGCAATGTGAGCCTTGATGATCGTTGTGCGGGTTTTGCCAAGGGCCTTGGGGTTGACGTGCCAGTGTTGAATGGCGTGATGGACCCAACGGAAATGAAAAACCGGATCATCGCCTATATCAAAACCAATGCTGACACGCAGTTTATTCTGACAGTTGGTATTGGTGGTGCTGAACCTGCTCTCATGGCGTTGGACGAACTGGGCCTTATTGGCAAAGTGAAATTGGGCACATTCGATCTTTCGCCAACCATTCTGCAAGCCACAGCTGATGGCAAAATGGAATGGGGCATTGATGCCCAACAATATGCCATGGGTTATATTCCTGTGGTGATGTTCGACCTCTTGAAGAAATACAAAATTGCTCCGATCGCCGACTACCCTACAGGCCCTGGCTTTGTAGACAAGAGCACGGCTGCTTCGGTGATTGATCTCGCCAAGCAAGGCAAACGCTAACATGCGCGTGGTAGCAGGCAACACCTGCTACCACTTCACTCAAAGCAGGAGAAGGATATGAGCCTCGAATTGAAGGACGAACGCGTCCGCAAAGTTCCGCTATTGAGCAAGCTGCTCAGCAGACCTGAACTTGGTGCAATCGCCGGAACAATTCTGGTTTTTGTTTTCTTCGCGATTACAGCAGGCAGCAGCGGCCTGTTCAGCGCCAAAGGTGTTATCAATTTTCTTGAAGTTTCAGCCCAGCTCGGCATTCTCGCCACAGCAGTATCGCTTTTGATGATTGCTGGCGAATTTGATTTATCAGTTGGATCAATGATCGGTTTTGCTGGTGTCATCATCGCCATTCCGCCCATCATGTGGGGTTGGCCCGTTTGGGCCTCAGTTTTGCTCGCCTTTGCGGCCTGCGCCGCAGTTGGCTATTTTAATGGCGTGATGGTTGTGCGCACAGGCCTTCCATCCTTCATCGTCACTCTCGGCAGTCTGTTTATGCTGCGTGGCCTCACGCTTGGTGTCACACGCGGCATCACTGGCCGTACCCAGGCTTCGGGCCTGCATGAATTTTCCGATAAGGATTGGATTACGCCACTGTTTGCGGGCCAACTTTTTAGAGCTCCCATCCAGTGGTTGTCAGATATTGGGCTGATTGAAAAACGCGCCGATGGCATGCCGGCCATCAGCGGCATTCCTGTCTCAATTATCTGGTGGATTGGCCTCACACTCTTTTGCACCTGGCTGCTCACACGCACGCGGTTTGGCAATTGGATTTTTGCAGCGGGTGGCGAACCCAATGCGGCGCGCAACATGGGTGTGCCAGTGGCGCGCACCAAGATCTATCTTTTCGTTTTCACCGCTCTGGCTGCAGCTCTATTTGCAACCATTCAAGTTTTGGTCACGGGTTCTGCTGATACCTTGCGTGGCAACCAAAAGGAATTTGAGGCCATTATCGCTGTGGTGATTGGTGGCAACTTGCTTACCGGTGGTTATGGTTCGGCCATTGGTGCCATGTTTGGAGCGTTGATTTTTGGCGTTGTGCAAATGGGTATTTTTTATACTGGCATCGATACCGACTGGTTCAAATTGTTCATGGGAGCCACCATGGTTATCGCGGTTCTCTTTAACAGTTATGTTCGAATGCGCGCCATGAGGAGCAGATGATGGAACAGCCATTGGTAGAACTCAAATCCGTCAGCAAATATTTTGGTTCGGTCATTGCGCTCAAGGATGTGTCCTTTGATGTGCGTGCAGGTGAAGTTCATTGCCTACTGGGTGATAATGGTGCCGGCAAATCTACCTTAATTAAAACTCTGGCTGGCGCGCATGTGCCAGATGAGGGCCAGATTTTGGTGGGTGGCCAAGCAACGAGGTTCGCTTCGCCTAAAGACACGCTCGATAAGGGCATTGCTACAGTCTATCAGGATTTGGCTTTGGTGCCCTTGATGAGTGTGGCCCGCAATTTTTTTCTAGGCCGTGAACCGCTGAAAAAATTTGGCCTCATCAACCAATTTGATGTGGAGTTTGCTAATCAAACTGCCTTTCAACAACTTTCCGACATGGGCATTCAACTGCGTGATCCGGAGCAACCGGTTGGAACGCTCTCGGGTGGTGAACGCCAATGCTTGGCCATCGCGCGGGCTATTTATTTTGGCGCGAAGGTTCTGATCCTTGATGAACCCACGTCGGCTTTGGGCGTACATCAGGCCTCGATTGTTCTGAAATTGATTGTACAATCCAAAGCGCGCGGCATTGGTGTTATTTTCATTTCGCATAATGTGCATCATGCCTATGTGGTGGGAGATCGCTTCACTTTACTCAAGCGCGGCAAAAGCGTTGGCACCTATGCTAAGGATGATATTACCCGCGACCAGCTCCTGAACCTGATGGCTGGCGGCAAGGAACTTATCGACCTTGAGCAGGAAGTGGCAAAACTCAAAAATAGAAAGTTGCAATAATGGAGCGCATTGGCGTTGGACTGATCGGCACCGGCTTTATGGGCAAATGCCATGCCATGGCTTATGGAGCGGTGAAAGCCGTGTTTGGTGATGTGCCACATGTGGACCGTATTACGCTCTGCGACGTGGATGCGGTTCACGCAAAACTCACAGCTGATGAGTTTGGTTTTGCGGGGTTCACCACCAATTGGTGTGATTTACTGGCTGATCCCAAAATCCACCTCATTTCGATCACGTCGCCCAATGGCATGCACCGCGAAATGGCCGAGGCTGCCCTTGAGGCCGGAAAACATGTGTGGTGCGAAAAGCCCATGGCACTCACCCTCACCGATGCAGAAGAGATGACGGCAGCCGCAACCAAGACCAAGCGCGTGACGGCGCTGGGTTATGCTTACTTGCGTAACCCTGCCCTGCAACATGCCAAAAACCTGATCGCTGCTGGCGTGATTGGTGATGTGTTCGATTTTCGTGGCAGCGTAGATGAAGATTATATGGCCGACCCAAACCTGCCTTGGTCTTGGCGGCTCACCCGCAAAGATGCTGGTCTTGGAACGCTGGGTGATCTCACCTGTCATCTTGTATCGATGGCGCATGAACTGGTGGGTGAAATTGGTTCACTCTCTGCCATGGCGGATGTGGTGCATAGCAAGCGTCCGCTGGCAAACCAGAATGGAAAGACAGCGGAGGTTGAAAACGATGACATTGCCCATGCCATTGTCCGCTTTAAAAATGGTGCGCGCGGCGTGTTAAGTTCCAGCCGGGTGGCGCATGGCCGCAAGAATGGGCTGAGGATTGAAGTGCACGGCTCAAAGGGCATGCTATGGCTCGATAATGAGCGCATGAATGAATTGAATCTTTATGTGGCCGAAGGAGACGCTGCAAATCGGGGCTTTCGCCGCATCCTCTCGTCACCGGCTCATCCGGCTTATGGCAAGCTGTGCCCCGCTCCGGGCCATGGCCTGGGTTTCAATGAGCTCAAAGTCATTGAGCTTGCTGAAATATTAAATGCCATTTCAGGAAAGCCGTCGCAGCAAATTGACTTTGCCAAAGGCCTAGTGATCGAACGCGTAATCCACGCCTTTGCAGAGTCTTCGGCAAAAGGAAACTGGGTGCAACTGTAGCCTCAAACCAAGCAAGGCCAAGGTGGGACGAAACATCTAGCCGAATTTATGCAGGTAATTTTCGCATAGGGCAGTGGTGCCTTCGCTATAGGGAAGGCCCATTGATTTGGCTAAATTGGTTTCTGCATGCGAGCCGATCCAAGCCACCAGCAACATGCGGCGCAGCATCACAAAAGTGGGAATTTCTGCTTCGTCGGCCTTTGAAAGAATTCCCGCCTTGCGATAACCAATTTTCCACGCCTCAATTAAATCGGGCACTTGTGGCTCATGCTCGTAGAATGAAACTGGCGTTGCTGCATCATACATGTACCAGCCAAAGCCACAGTCATCAAAATCAATGACCTTCACCGAAGGTCCATCAATCAGAAGATTGGCCAACCGCAAATCACAGTGAATGAGTCCGAAGCGCTCATCACCTTTGCCATAGGTGCCTAGTCTTTTCTCAATGAGATTGACCGCGCGTTCGAAAATTTTGATTTTGGCGGCGTCAACACCCATGCCATCGCGCCAATGCCCCCAATGGGGCTTTTCAGTGCCAAGACTGGTTTCAAAATCCCAAGTGAAGCGCTCAAAGAATGGAGGGCGCTTCCATTGGCGCGCATGATCATGCATGCGTGCTGTAACTTCACCCAGAATTTCAAAGGGTTTTATCAAGTCTTGGCCAATTCCAGGTTCAACACCTTCTTCCCAATCCGACAGTACACTGTAACGCGGCCTTGAGAATGTCGGGTGGGTAACTTCTTGGATGATTTCTCGGTTGATGCCTTTGACTGGTTGCGGTGTGACCACGACACCCTGTTCACGCAGATCCATCAACCAAGCCA
>JANYGE010000060.1 GCA_025362535.1 Hyphomicrobiales bacterium | reverse complement strand
AGTAGGGACCAGGGATCGTCAGTTCCCACGGCTTCGGCGGCCCGCCACTTTTCTTGACATATGCCATGGCATATGCCAACTTTAAACAATGGAAGAAACCCGCAACGTCAAGCTGTTCCGCAACGGCCGCAATCAAGCCGTGCGCATTCCCCGTGAATTTGAATTGCCGGGGGAAGACGCTGTTATGCGCAAAGTGGGCAACAAACTGATTATTGAAACACCAAAGAAAAAAATGTCATTAACTGAATGGCTCGATACGCTTGAACCAATTGACGAGCCTTTTCCTGAGATTGAAGATTTACCTGCCGATCCGCTCGATGACCTTTTCAAATGAGCCTCTACCTGCTCGACACGAACATTGTATCAGAACTGATCAAAAACCCATTTGGGATGGTTCGTGCGCGCATTGATCATGTCGGTGCAGACAATATCTTTATGAGCGTGATCGTCGCGGGCGAATTGCAATTTGGTGTGATCAATCGTGGCTCATCGCGCTTGCGTGAACGCGTCTATGATGCCTTTAATTATATTCCAGTTTGGCCGCTGCCAATAACTGTCAGTGAGTTCTATGGCCCATTGCGTCATGACCTCAATCAACGTGGGCTTCCCATCGGCGCCAATGACATGTGGATTGCGGCCCATGCCATTGCTGAAAATGCGGTTTTAGTAACAAACAACATTCGCGAATTTTCGCGTATTCAAAATCTGAAAGTTGAAAACTGGATGCAAAGCGCATGATAGATCTTGTTGACGTAAAAAAGCAGGCGCGCGTTGAGGCAACCGCCATTCGCAAAATAGCCCATGCTGCAAATCTTGAATCGGCCCCTCTGCTTCTGGCTGCCCACACCTTTCCGGTCCACCCCAAAATCGGCAAGCACATCGTCTCAGGCTTCTTTCCCTATCAATCCGAAATCGACACGCGGCCCCTGCTTGGTAAATTAGCTGGCGATGGCTGGACCACATGCCTGCCCATCGTTATCGCCAATGGCCTGCCTTTGCAGTTTCGCCGTTGGTTGCCGGGGGAGCCGACAATCGCAGGGGTCTGGGGCATCCCTCGCCCGCCAGACTCCTCCCCTGAATTAGACCCAGATGTTCTGATCATCCCCATGCTGGCCTTTGACCGCAAGGGTTACCGCCTTGGCTATGGCGGCGGTTTCTATGACCGCACATTGGAAAAGCTTCGAGCCATCAAGAAAGTCATCGCTATAGGTGTTGCCTATTCTGCCCAAGAGCTTGACGAAGTGCCCCATGGCAGCCATGACCAAGCTTTAAATTTTATAATGACAGAACGTGAAGTGATTACATGCGATTAATTTTTCTAGGCGATGTGCTGGGTAAATCTGGTCGCGATGCCGTGTATCAACAACTCCCCATCATGCGCGAGCGCTATAGGCCTGATCTTGTCGTGGTGAATGGTGAGAATGCAGCGCATGGTTTTGGCATCACCGAAGACATTTATAACCGGCTGCGCGAAGCTGGGGCCGATGTTGTAACACTCGGCAATCATTCTTTTGATCAAAGGGAAGCGCTGATTTTTATCGAACGCGAAAGCCAAATGATCCGCCCCCTCAATTGGCCTGCGGGTTGCCCCGGCCGTGGCACGGCCATGGTGGAAACCGCAAAGGGCGGCCGCGTGCTGGTGATCAATGCCATGGGCCGCGTGATGATTGAACCCGTTTTAGACGACCCATTCCCCGCCATCAACCGCGAGCTTGAACAATGCCGATTGGGCCGCGACTGCGATGCCATTCTCATCGACATGCATGCTGAAGTGTCATCCGAAAAAATGGCCATGGGCCATTTCGCCGATGGCCGCGCCAGCCTGGTCGTCGGCACCCACACCCACACACCAACAGCCGATCATCAAATCCTACCCAACGGAACCGCTTATATGACTGACGCAGGCATGTGCGGCGATTATGATTCAGTGATCGGCATGGACAAAGCCGAGCCTTTGCAACGCTTCCTCCGCAAACTCCCGATTGAACGCATGCGCCCTGCCGAAGGGCCTGCAACAGTGTGCGGTGTTGCCGTGGAGACCGATGATAAAACTGGCCTAGCCACCAAAATTTCACCAATCAGAATTGGCGGAAGATTGAGCCAAGCCGATGTTGGATTTTGGTGAGTTTAAGCTCTAGCCCACAAGTGTCGCTTCCGTGGCGGCCTTAATTTCCGCAACTGAAACACCCTCAGCGCATTCCACAATTTTCAAACCACCCGGAACCACATCAAGCACCCCCAAATTGCTGATAATGCGGTTCACCACGGCCTTGCCAGTTAACGGCAATGTGCAGGCTTTCAGAACCTTGCTTTCGCCAGCTTTGTTAGTGTGATCCATCACCACCACAACACGGCCAACGCCCGCCACCAAATCCATGGCGCCACCCATGCCTTTGACCAGCTTGCCGGGAATCATCCAATTGGCCAAATCGCCATTTTCTGCAACTTCCATAGCGCCGAGAATAGCCATATTGATTTTGCCACCACGGATCATGGCGAAGCTCTGCGCTGAATCAAAGAATGCAGTCTGCGGCAATTCGGTGATGGTTTGCTTTCCTGCATTGATCAGGTCGGCATCTTCTTCGCCCTCAAACGGAAAGGGACCCATGCCCAGCATACCATTTTCAGATTGCAGCGTGACCTCAACACCAGCCGGAATATAATTGGCCACCAGTGTGGGAATGCCAATGCCCAAATTCACATACCAACCGTCTTGCAACTCAAGTGCTGCGCGCGCGGCCATTTGATTCCGATCCCATGCCATAATTATGCAGCCCTCTTGCGTGTGGTGCGCTGTTCAATGCGCTTTTCGTGTTTGCCCTGCACAATGCGGTGCACATAAATGCCGGGCAGATGAATGGTATCAGGATCGAGCGAGCCCAGCGGCACAATCTCTTCCACTTCAGCGATACAAATCTTGCCGCATTGCGCCGCAGGCGGATTGAAATTGCGGGCGGTCTTGCGGAACACCAGATTGCCTGAAGGATCAGCCTTCCAGGCTTTCACAATCGAAAGATCAGCAAAAATGCCCTGCTCTAAAATATAAGTCTGGCCGTTAAAATCTTTATGTTCTTTGCCATCAGCAATCACCGTGCCCACACCCGTCTTGGTATAAAAACCTGGAATGCCAGCACCGCCAGCGCGCATGCGCTCGGCCAATGTGCCTTGCGGGTTAAACTCAAGCTGCAATTCGCCAGACAAATATTGGCGCATAAATTCAGCATTCTCACCTACATAAGACGACATCATTTTTTTGATCTGTTTGGACTCAAGCAAAATGCCCAAGCCGAAACCATCGACACCTGCATTGTTTGAAGCCACTGTGAGGTTCTTGGTGCCTGCGTCCTTGATCGCCGCAATCAGCAATTCCGGAATGCCACACAGGCCAAAGCCTCCGGCGGCAATCAACATGCCGTCAAACATAACGCCTTCCAGCGCCTTGGCCGCATTCGAGTAAATTTTTTTCATGCCAGTTCCTCACCTTCTAAACGACAAATTGCATAGGTGCAGTACGCCATGCAATAGTAATAACGACATTTAAAAAGGCAAATCGCATGGCAGGCAAAGTTATCATCTCAGCGGCAATCACCGGCAGCATCCACACACCCACCATGTCGCCGCATCTGCCCATTACACCGGATCAAATTGCGGAACATGCCATTGGTGCGGCCAAGGCCGGCGCTGCAATTTTGCATCTTCATGCGCGCGACCCTATCGACGGCAGGCCCACCCCAGACCCTGCTGTGTTCATGCAATTTCTACCACGGATCAAAAATGCTTGTGATGCGGTGATCAACATCACCACCGGGGGCGGCCAAATGATGAGCGTTGATCAACGCCTCGTCGGCCCCCTCATGGCCAAGCCTGAAATGTGTTCGCTTAATATGGGCTCCATGAATTTCGCATTATTTCCACTGGCCGAGCGCTACCCCACATTCAAACATGCCTGGGAAGAGCCTTTTTTACGCGGCACTGACGATTTCATATTCCGTAACACATTCAAAGATATAGCGCGGATCATTAAAGAACTAGGTGAAACACACGGCACGCGCTTTGAACATGAATGTTATGATGTGGGCCATCTTTATAATCTCGCCCATTTTGTTGATAAGGGGGTGATCAAGCCACCTTTCTTCGTGCAGATGATTTTTGGAATCTTGGGCGGCATCGGCGCTGAGATGCGCAATTTGATGTTCATGAAGGAAACCGCTGATCGGCTGTTCGGTGATAATTATCGCTGGTCAGTTTTGGCTGCAGGTAAAAATCAAATGGGCTTCTGCACCCAAGCCGCTTTGATGGGTGGCAATCTGCGCGTCGGTTTGGAAGACAGCCTCTATATTGGCAAAGGTAAACTTGCCACATCCAGTGCCGAACAAGTGACAAAAATCCGCGGCATTATTGAACAGCTCGGATTAGAAATCGCAACGCCGGATGAAGCCAGAAATATCTTGGCCCTCAAAGGCAGCGACAAGGTGGGGTTTTGAACCTCGCCCCTTGAATTTGGCCAATGCAAATTCTTTGTTAACTCTGTTTGCCGATCAGAAAAATTTTCTTAATCCCCCTGCAACTCTCGTCTCTTAAATTATCGCGAGGTTAGGTGAGGATGCCATGGCGATTAAAAACCAAAGTCTAGTTTCAGGATCCGCGCTATCACGCGATCAAAGCGCATCCCTCGTTCCCATTTATGTGAGCACGATGCTGCTCAGCGCCTGCTTGCTATTCCTCGTGCAACCTATGTTTGCCCGCATGGCACTGCCACTACTGGGCGGAACCCCAGCCGTCTGGGCGATTGCCATGTGCTTCTTTCAAGGCGTGTTGCTCGGTGGCTATTGCTATGCCCATGTGTTGAAGAAATATCTGGCTCCGTCTCACGCCGTTATTTTGCATTTAATATTGATGGCACTGGCCTGGTTTTTCTTGCCAGTAAATCTTCCACCCACAGCTGTGCCTGCTGGTGGAGCAACAGCGGGCCTCTGGCTCATTGGCCTGATGGCAAAATCCATTGGCTATCCATTTTTCTTCCTGTCAGCCACAGCACCCTTGTTGCAAAGCTGGTTTGCCAGAACCACCCACCGCGATGCCGCCAACCCCTATTTTCTCTATAGCGCCAGCAATATCGGCAGCTTGGGCGCTTTGATTGCCTATCCCTTCATCGTTGAACCTCTGCTTGGTCTGCATAATCAGGCGCTCTATTGGAGCTTAGGCTTTGGCCTGCTCGCCCTCTGCATAGCGCTGAGTGGCTTTATGATGATGCGCACTCTCGCCCCAGCCAGAATTGTCGCCATCGCCGAAACCCCAAGCGTGATCACTTGGAAAAATCGCGGCTGGTGGATATTTATGTCCTTCATTCCATCGGCACTTTTGGTGGCTTGGACCAATCATATCACCACGGATATTGCATCGGCCCCTTTCCTGTGGTTGCCGCCCTTGGTGCTGTTCCTGCTCACTTTCGTGTTGGTCTTCCGCGATACTGCGCTGGTGCCATTGTGGCTCGCCCGTATCGTGCAGCTGGCAAGCTTGCCCATCGCTTTCATCGTGCAATTTGCATTGCCGCTCAGTTTTGCTGTGCCTGTGATGATTGTTGGCGCATTATCATTTTTCGCCACCGCCATCATTTGCCATCGCCAGCTTTATGAAAGCCGGCCAGAGGCAAGCCACTTGACTGAATTCTATATGCTCATGTCTTTGGGTGGCGTGCTTGGCGGATTATTTGTATCTTTGCTCGCACCCTTAATGTTCAACAAAGTTCTGGAATATCCCTTGCTGCTCATCATTGGCGTGGGCGCAACCCGTGATCTTCTAACGGATCAAAAACTCAGTGCTGTCTTGCGCAAACCCATAGTGCCAATCTTAGCATTTATAGCTGTTCTGATCGCAGTCGCTTACACAGCCAAAGATGGCGGCAGCCATTTGCTCTTCACGGTAAGAACCCTTGAGATCGCCTTTTTTGCGGCCTGTTTTGTCCTCATGCTGCAAGCCAAGCGCATGGCACTTGCTGTGCTGGCCGCTCTCATGGTCACCTTCTTAAATCTCACCAGCCAGCCCAATGAACGCGTGGCCCTGCGCAGCTATTTCGGTGTGCTCACTGTGGCCGATAAGGCTGCGGTTGGGGATTTCCGCCTTCTGGTTCACGGCACCACCATGCATGGTGCCGAGCGCCTGAGCGAGCTCTCACCAGACTATAAGGATAAGCCCCACGCGCTGACCTATTATAGCCCACAAGGCGGCATGGCCCGCGCTCTGCTCAGCACCCAAGATCGTTTGGCTGCCGAAGGCAAGCAAGGCATCATCCGAGTGGTGGGCCTCGGCACGGGCTCGCTCGCCTGTTACAAAAAACCAGGCGAAGATTGGGCCTATTATGAGATTGACCAAGACGTAATCAGAGTGGCTCAAGACCCTAACCAATTTACATTCTTATCCACCTGCGCCCCTGACATGAAAATGATTGTGGGAGACGCCCGCATTACTCTGCAAAATGAAGCGCAATCCAAGGCCGATTATTTGCTGGTCGATGCCTTCTCATCGGATTCAATTCCGGTTCACCTCATCACCACGGAAGCCATTCAGCTTTATCTGTCGCGGGTGAAAGATGATGGCGTTTTGGTGATCCATGTCACCAACCGCTATATGGATTTGGTGCCGGTGGTAGCTGCGAATATCGCAGCCATTGATCCAACACTGCAGGGCCGCGTGATTGATTTCGTGCCACCCACCGCCAATGACATCAATGCGATGCACTCCATTGCCATCGTCATTTCCAAAAATCCAAATGCCCTCGAACCTCTGGATAAGGCTGGTGGCACAGCCCCGCTCACGCCAATGGCGGGTGTGGAGAAATGGACCGATGATTTTGCCAATCTGCCAGCAGCAATCCTGCGCCGCATTGCAGTTTCAAAATACTAAGAAACCTTGCACAAAAGCTTCGCCCGCATTACATGGGAGCG
>JANYGE010000043.1 GCA_025362535.1 Hyphomicrobiales bacterium | reverse complement strand
TTCATCGGGCCTGCTTCATCCACAGGTTCGCCGATCACATTCATAATGCGGCCCAATGTTTCAGGACCAACAGGCATCATAATTGGCGTGCCCGTGTCATAAACTTCTTGACCGCGAACGAGGCCTTCGGATGAGTCCATGGCGATGGTGCGAACTGTCTTCTCACCAAGATGCTGAGCCACTTCAAGAACAAGGCGGTTGCCATTGTTAGTGGTTTCGAGCGCATTCAAAATCTGTGGCAGATCGCCATCAAACTGAACGTCGATCACGGCACCGGTTACGGCGGTGATGCGGCCCACGAGGCCGGAAGATTTTGCGACAGCTTTTTTAGCCATGATGAACGGTCCTTCTTACAAATCTTACAGCGCTTCTGCGCCGGAAATAATTTCAATGAGTTCTTTGGTAATCTGCGCTTGGCGCTGGCGATTATATTTAATCGACAGCTTGTTGATCATGTCGCCCGCGTTGCGCGTGGCATTGTCCATCGCACTCATGCGCGCACCCTGTTCTGAGGCAGCGTTTTCCAAGAGAGCACGGAACACCTGTGTTGAGATATTACGCGGCAACAAATCAGTTAGAATTTCGCCTTCATCAGGTTCAGCTTCATAAACGGCACCACCAAGATCAGCAGCAACAGCACCACCAGAAACGGCAGCTGGAATAAGTTGAAGCGCTGTTGGCTTTTGCGAAATCACTGATTTGAATTCAGCAAAGAATAATGTGCACACATCAAAGGCACCTTCGCCAAACAGGCGAATGATTGTAGCACCAACACCTGTGGCATTGTCATAGCGCACCGCTTTTTGGCCACGAAAATCCACTGCATCGACAATATATTTGCCGTAGACGCGCTTCAGCGAATCATTGCCCTTTTTGCCGACCGTAAACATCTTCACAGTCTTGCCTTGGGCTATCAGGCGGTCTGCATGTTCGCGCGCAAGGCGGGTGATCGAAGAATTAAAACCACCGCACAGGCCGCGCTCAGCAGTACAAACCACAAGAAGATGCACTTGATCTCGCCCCGTGCCAGCCAGCAAGGCAGGCGCACCCGATTGACCAGCCACAGCGCCCGCCAAATTCGCCAGAACCACAGCCATCCGTTCAGAGTAGGGACGTGCAGCAACCGCAGCTTCCTGCGCCCGGCGCAATTTAGCAGCGGCCACCATTTGCATGGCCTTGGTAATCTTGCGGGTCGCCTTAACCGAGGCGATGCGGTTGCGCAGGTCTTTAAGTGAAGCCATTATGCTCTCTTATGCAAAAGCTTTTGCGAAGGCATCCACGGCAGCTTTGAGCTTCACGCCCACAGCATCAGTGATTTGCTTTTCAGTGCGGATGCTATCGAGAATATCCATGTGCTTGTCTTTGACGTTGGCGAGCAGGCCTTCTTCAAATTCACGCACTTTGGAAACTGGAATGGCATCAAGATAGCCATTCACACCAGCATAGATCGAGACAACTTGTTCTTCAGTGCGCAGCGGCGAGAACTGAGCTTGCTTCAGCAATTCAGTCAAACGGGCACCACGGTTCAAAAGTTTCTGTGTGGAAGCATCAAGATCTGAACCAAACTGGGCAAAGGCCGCCATTTCGCGATATTGCGCAAGCTCACCCTTAATCTTTCCAGCAACCTGCTTCATGGCTTTCACCTGAGCAGCAGAACCCACGCGCGAAACCGAAAGACCCACGTTCACCGCCGGACGAATGCCCTGATAGAATAAATCAGTTTCCAAGAAAATCTGACCATCGGTAATCGAAATCACGTTGGTTGGAATATAAGCAGAAACGTCGTTCGCCTGAGTTTCAATAACAGGAAGAGCTGTCAAAGAACCAGCACCCAATGAATCGTTCAACTTGGCTGAACGTTCCAGCAAACGCGAATGGAGATAGAACACATCGCCTGGATAGGCTTCACGGCCCGGTGGGCGGCGCAACAGCAGAGACATTTGGCGATAGGCCACGGCTTGCTTCGATAAATCGTCATAAGCAATCAAAGCATGCATGCCATTGTCACGGAAATATTCGCCCATGGTGCAGCCGGTGAAGGGTGCCAGATATTGCATGGGAGCTGATTCAGAAGCCGTTGCCGCAACTACGATGGAATATTCCATCGCACCAGCATCTTCCAAAATCTTCACGAACTGAGCAACAGTTGAACGCTTCTGGCCGCAAGCCACATAAACGCAATATAGCTTTTCTTTATCAGGGCCATTCACATGAATGGCTTTCTGATTGAGAATAGTATCGAGAATAATCGCGGTCTTACCGGTCTGGCGATCGCCGATGATCAATTCGCGCTGGCCACGGCCAACCGGGATCAAAGCATCAACAGCTTTAAGTCCGGTGGACATTGGTTCATGCACAGATTTGCGCGGAATAATGCCAGGCGCTTTCACGTCCACGCGGCTACGCAGCTTGGTCTTGATCGGGCCTTTGCCATCGATTGGATTTCCGAGGGCATCTACAACACGGCCCAGAAGTTCTGGGCCGATTGGAACTTCCACAATTGCGCCCGTGCGCTTTACGGTGTCGCCTTCTTTAATATCGCGGTCGTTACCAAAAATAACCACGCCGACATTGTCCGTTTCGAGGTTCAGCGCCATGCCGCGAATGCCGCCAGGGAATTCAACCATTTCGCCAGCCTGAACATTGTCGAGGCCATAAACGCGGGCAATACCGTCGCCTACGGACAGAACCTGACCAATCTCAGCCACTTCAGCATCCTTGCCGAAATCCTTGATTTGTTTTTTGAGAATTGTCGAAATTTCTGCGGCGCGAATATCCATCAGCCGGTTCCCTTCATAGCAACTTTAAGATTTTGGAGTTTGGTTTTCAGTGAGTCATCAATCATCGTGGTGCCAGCCTTAACAATAAGGCCGCCCAAGATGCTGGGGTCAATGGTTGTACTTAATGTGACATCGCGGCCAAATCTGGCTTTCAAAGCGCCCTGCAGGTCTTTCAATTGAGCCGCAGTCAGCTTTTCCGCCGAAGTGACTTCTGCCACCATTTCGCCTTTTGCTTCGGCCACCAAGGCTTGGAAGCCTGAAATCGCATCATTCAACGCAGGCAGGCGGCGCTTGGCAGCCATAAGCTTTACAAAATTCAGGGCAAGACCCGTAACACCAGCTTGTGATGCAAGGGCCGTCAAAGCTCCCATTTGATCTTCCGCTTTAAACACGGGCGATTCGATCAGGCGCTTGAGATCGGCTGATTCGCCAATCATCGATTGCAACGCACCTAAGGCTTTAGCTGTAGCCGGAATTGCTTTTTCTTCGGTTGCAAGGTCAAACAGCGCATTTGCGTATCGCCCTGCCACTCCTGAGATGATTTGATTTGCCGCCAATTGATCATTTCCGCATAAGTTTTGCTGCGCTTGAGACGCATCGTCGGGGGTTCGCTATCACAGCTGAAAGAGACTCGCAACAAGCCTCTGGCGGCGGATTGCCGCAATATGAATTTTTTGCAATAAAAAAGCCCGGACATAAAGTGCCATCCGGGCCCAACTTCTGTTGTGGCAGGGGTTTATCCCCGCAAATTCGCCTCAAGCTGATAACGCTTGAGTCCCATATCGGCCAAATCGACATTTGTCAGACGGGCAAACTGGTTTTGTTTTTCCCGAATGGCTTGCCGCTGCTTTTGGCGCTGCAAAAAACCATGGAACAACATGATTAGCGCACCGCGTCTTTGGCAATACGGTTGATGTCGGTGCGTGCGATGCCCAGATCGGCAAGTTCACGGTTCGACAGGGACTGCAATTCCGAAACGGTACGGCTGTAACGCTTCCAAGTGGCAATGCGGCTTTTCAATACTTCAAACATTATATTATTCCTTTCATGGAATGGATCGTCTTCGCTTACGCAACATAACTTAGGTGCGATGCAGCAAAATTACCATTGCAAAATTTGCATAGCTACCAATAGCTTTTTAAGATCAAATGTTTACAAAATCGTAACACTGCTCAACCTTGCACCTAATTGCCTAAAAAACAGCCCCAATTGAGGCCAAAATTTGATCCGAACGGGTGTTATTTTACGCAAGTGCAATAAATCATGCCAAACAAAGGTTAACGCCGATTAGCCATATATTTTGGACACTTTTTTACCTTTGGCGTTCAAAATAGGCCCAGCGCTGTGAAAAACACCGAAAACACGGCACGAGGAGGCGTTTTGTCTAACATCGAAGTCGATCAGGTTTTTTCCTTTGAAGGCAATGCCCCTGCATCCCCACTGCCGATTCTCGCACAGCCAGTCCAGAGCACTTCAGACCAAAGCCTGACGATTGATGCCGATCATGCCACCATACGCCGCGCCCTCGAGGCGGCTGGCGAGGCTGCCTATCATTGGACCATTGCCAATGACCAGATTAGCTGGAGCAGCAATGCCGGTGAAATTCTATCCTGCCGTAGCGATTCGATTGCAACTGGCAAACACTTTGCTTCATTTATGGACACCGAAAATCTGACCAGTCGCTATGATACAGTGATGCGCACCCAAACACCCGATGATGGCCATGGCGTGGCTTTCAGCATTGAATATCTTTTCCGCTACGAAGGGCGCGATAGTGAAAAATCGGTTTGGGTGGAAGACCAAGGCCGCTGGTATGCAGGCTCTGATGGCAAGCCCGCCCATGTGTATGGCACAGTTCGCCCGATTGGTGAGCGCCACAAGCGCGACCAACATTTGAATTTCCTCGGCAATTGTGATCCCCTGACAGGCATGATGAACCGGGGTCGTTTGGCCGAAGCCCTAGGTGAAGCAATTTCTGTAGCTGAGCGGGAGCAGAGCAATTGTGCCTTTGCCATTGCCGCCGTGAATAATCTTTCTGTGGTCAATGACGCCTACGGCTTTGAAGTGGCCGATGAAGTGATTGTTGCCTTGGGCAATAGATTGCGCGAAGTGATGCGTGCTGGTGATGGCATCGCCCGCTACTCAGGCGGCAAGTTTGGTATTATTCTGAATAATTGCGATGAAAGTGAATTAAAAGTTGCATTGGATCGCTTTCTTACGTCAGTCCGCGATAGTGTGATTGAAACCCGGCACGGTCCAGTTTGGGCCATGCTTTCAATCGGTGCGCTGTGCCTGCCAGCCCAGGCCCAAGATGCCAACACAGCAACAGCACGCGCCGAAGAAGCCTTGAATGAAGCCCGCCGATTGCCGTCCGATGGCTACGTCATTTTCAAACCCTCAGATGAGAGAATCAATAAGCGCAAGCTCAATGCCAGGTGTGCCACCGAAATTGTCAAATGTCTGAAAGCCGATCTCTTTAAGCTGGCCTTCCAGCCGATTGTTTCTGCAGCCACTGGCGAAGTGGTTTTATATGAAGCTCTCTTGCGCATGAATGATGAGCAAAGTGGCGAACTTATTGCCGCCCAGCATCTTATGCCTGTTTCTGAGCGTTTAGGTCTGATCAGATTAATTGATCGCACTGTCACTCAGATGATCGTCAATAC
>JANYGE010000041.1 GCA_025362535.1 Hyphomicrobiales bacterium | reverse complement strand
GCTCGAGCCAGGCACTTGGCTTTCAACGCCATTGGTAAATGCGGTGACGGATACATTGGCGGCAGGCGATCAAGCTTTGCTCTTTCTCAACCGCCGTGGCTTTGCTCCCCTTACACTCTGCCGCACCTGTGGTCACCGCTTACATTGCCCGCAATGTGCGGCAGCCATGGTAGAGCATCGCTTCCGGCGCGAGCTTATGTGCCATCATTGCGGCCACAAGGAGCCTACACCCAAGGCCTGCCCCAGCTGTGGTGCCGAGGGCAGTCTCGTGCCCGTCGGCCCTGGCATTGAGCGGCTTGCTGAGGAAGCGGCGGTGAAATTTCCGGATGCCCGTATTGCCGTATTGTCGAGCGATCTTTCACGCGGAGTAAGTTTGCGCGATACTTTGCGTGATGTGGCTGATGGTAAATTCAATCTGGTTTTAGGCACACAATTGGTGGCCAAAGGCCACCATTTCCCGCATCTCACTTTGGTGGGTGTAGTCGATGCTGATCTTGCTTTGGAATCGTCCGACCCGCGCGCTGGTGAACGCACTTGGGCGCTGCTTGCGCAAGTGGCTGGCCGCGCAGGCCGTGGCGCAAAGCCGGGCCGCGCCTTGGTGCAAACCTATTTGCCCGAACATCCGCTGATGAAAGCCCTGATCACCTCTGATCGTGATTCATATCTCAATACTGAAAAACAAATCCGTGAGACCGCAGGCTTGCCGCCGCATGGCAGATTGGCGGCTCTGATTATTTCAGGCACTGATGCAAGCCAAACCGAGCGCTTCGCCCGCAGCATAGCCAATGACGCACCCTTGGCTGATGGCGTAACCGTTCTAGGCCCAGCGCCTGCACCCATTGCGATGGTGCGAGGAAGACATCGTTGGCGCTTGCTGGTCAAAGCCACCCGCGACGTCAACATCCAAGGATTTTTGCGCGAATGGCTGAAAGAGATGAAACCGAAAGGCGCGCTCAACTTGCAAGTTGATGTTGATCCTTATAACTTTCTTTAGAGGAATTGAAATTCACTCTTGAAGGACCCATTTAGGGGGTTTGGAAGGGAGACGGCGATGAACACGACTGATCATGAGGCGAAAGTTCAAAACGGGTTTTGGCCAAAGCTCACTAAAAATCTAGCCCATATTCCCTTTGCTGCTGAAGCGTTAGCCGCATGGTATTGTGCTTTTGACCCCGCAACTCCGCTCAGAGTTAAGGCCACTTTACTAGGCGCGCTCGCCTATTTCATCATCCCGTTTGATGTGATCCCTGATGTTTTACTCGGCATTGGTTTCACCGACGATATGGCCGTATTGATTACCGCCATCACACTGGTGCGCAACCACATCACGAAAGACCATCGTGATCGCGCCACCGAGGCATTGGCTAAACTCAAACGCGCTGAACCTGTGGACGGTTGACCAACAGCACAGCCGCAGCGCAAACCGCCATGCCGATGATTTGAACCAGCACCAATTTTTCATCAAACATCACAAAAGTACAAAAAGCCGCTACGGCTGGAACCAGATAAATCAGGCCGGAAACCCGTGAGACCTCACCCTCACGGATCAAAATCATCAGCAAGGTAATGGCTCCAATTGAAAGCACCAAAACTGCCCAAGCCAAAGCACTCCAAGCTTGCCACGTATAATCAAACTGGAAATCACCAAGGAACACAGCGCCAAGCACCACAACAAAACTGGCGCCCACATATTGCCAGAACCCACCTGTGGCCAAATGCAACCCGGTGGCAAAGCGCTTTTGATAAACCGTGCCAAATGAAATCGCTATCGCCCCAAACAAAGCACAAGCAGCAGTGAGCGGTGTGATGCCGCCAACATGGGCATAAATCAGCTTTGGCCACACCACCAGGCCTATGCCAATCAACCCCACTAAAAGTCCAAGCCAATGGCGCGGATAAATCACCTCACCTAAAATCAAAGCCGCCATAAAGGCCGTAAGCAAGGGCTGCAACCCAACAATCAAAGCTGAAACGCCCGCAGGCAGGCCCTGTGCCACGGCCCAGTAAATCGGACCCAAATATAACCCATGCAAAAAGGCTCCGGCAACCATCGCATGTAAACTGTGTTTTGCATCTGGCCATGGCGCGCGCTGCTGCAAGGCAACAGCCAACATAAAAGCTCCGGCAATTGGAAAGCGCAAGCTGAGAAACCACAAAGGCCCCACATGACCCGCCGAAAGCCGCGCCACCACAAATCCGGTGGCCCACAGCACCACAAATACAGCGGGGGCTGCGGCAATCAGCTTAGACTTGGCAGGGAGGGCAGCCATAGGCATACATCTCATTTATAGAAGGAAAGAAGAATGACCGATTCGAGTGGAGCCGTCTTTGCACTGTTCATCAAAGCACTCAAGCGTCTGTTTGCCGATGAAGCCATTCCGCTGGCGGGCAACATCGCCTTTCGCGTTATCTTCTCAATCTTCCCCTTTCTGATTTTTCTTACTACGCTGGCGGGCTTTTTCGGCAGCGAAGCGCTGGCTGAACAGATTGTAAACTTCTTGCTAAGTGTCGCACCTGCCCAATTGGTGACACCTTTAAGTGGCGAAATCCATACGATCCTCACCGTGCCGCGAACCGGCCTTTTGAGCATTTCCATCCTTCTCACCATCTGGAGCGCCATGGGGGGCGTTGATTCCGTGCGCGTTGGCCTCAACCGGGCCTATGATCTGAAAGATACGCGGCCATTTTGGTATCTCTATATTCAAAATGTTCTGTTCATCATTGGGGCGGCTTTCCTGTTGCTGATTGTGGCCTTTCTCATCGTGGTTTACCCCGTGGCCTTTAAGGTGATCGCCACTTATGCCCCATCTCAACTTGCTAACTTCGCCTCGCTTGACCATTTGCGTTACCCAATCGCCATGGTGCTCTTATGCGCTGGCCTGCTTTTAGCCCACCGCATCTTGCCCGCTCAATCTCTGCCATGGCGGCATTTGCTGCCTGGGGTTCTTCTCACCGTCTTGGTCTGGATCGGTCTCTCGGCGGCCTTTGCTATCTATCTGCAAAACTTCAACTCTTTCGCCTCAACCTACGCTTCGCTCTCTGGCTTATTTGCCGCGATGTTTTTCATCTATCAGGCAGCCTTGGTGCTCATTTTTGGCGGCGAAGTGAACAGGGTGATCACCCTCATTCGCTTGACTCCTGAGCCTGATCCCCCTAGAAGCCCGCAATCTGACTTGACATAAGTCTTGTTGGATATTCATGCGCAGCCCCCGGCAACCCATCAGGTTTCTCGGAACTATTTCAAAAGTCCTCTTCTTTCAAGGGTTTAGAAGAGGCGCCAAAGGGCGCGGAAAAAGAAGTGGTTTATTATGTACGCAGTCATCAAGACAGGCGGCAAGCAATATCGCGTTGCCGCAAACGATAAAATTCTGATCGAAAAGCTCGAAGGAGCTGCAGGCGATCATATCTCATTCACCAATGTTCTCATGGTTACTGGCGAAGGCCAAGTGCTTGTGGGCGCACCTTTCCTTGAAGGTGCCACAGTTGTGGGCGAGATCGAAAAGCAGGCCCGTGGGCCGCATTTGATCATTTTCAAGAAGCGTCGCCGTAAGCATTATCGCCGGCGCAACGGTCACCGTCAGGATTTGACCTCGGTGATCATTACAGAAATTCTGACTGGCGGCGCTAAGCCAACGGGCAAGAAAGCTGAAGTAAAAGCCAAAGCCGCTCCAGTTGCTCTTGCAGCAGCAGGTGCCGCTGGCGCTGATGACATTTCATTGATCGCTGGCATTGGTCCAAAGATCTATGCAGCTTTGACTGACATGGGCATTACAACATTTGCACAAGTGGCCGCATGGACACCTGAAAATGTGACCCGCATTGAAGCCGACATTAAGCAGAAGGGCCGTGTGGCCCGTGAAGAGTGGATTGAGCAAGCCAAAGAATTAATGGCTGGCAAACCTCCACGTGCTAAAACCGATAAAGCTCGTTCATAAGTTAAGGCAGGAGAAATCTCATGGCACATAAAAAAGCAGGTGGTTCATCCCGCAACGGCCGCGATTCAGCGGGCAAGCGTCTTGGTGTAAAATGTTTTGGTGGTGAAAGCGTTATCGCTGGCAACATCATCCTTCGCCAACGTGGCACGCAATGGCACATCGGAACCGGTGTTGGCATTGGCCGTGACCATACAATATTTGCGAAAATCGCAGGCACCGTTGCTTTCCGCAAAACCAAGGAAAACAAGCAACTCGTATCGGTCTTGCCGATGAAGGCTGCTGAATAAACTCAAAGCTTAAGGTTTTCTGATTTGAAGCGGAGATGCCATTAAGCGTCTCCGTTTTTTTATGGAGTTCAAGAATGATTGAAACCCAACGCCTCACCTTGCGAAATCTGCAAGAAAGCGACCTTGCAAAGCTTGTAGTTGAGCTCAACAATTACAATATCGCGCGCAACACATCACGCATTCCGCAACCTTATCACATGGATGATGCGATTGAGTTTTTGCGCTTTACCAAAACCCTCGATGAGCGCTCTTTGGTCTGCGCCATTGCCTCAAACGCCACACCACATGAGATTTGCGGCGTCATCAGTTATGAATTCAAAGCGGAGAAAGATGATGCCGAACTTGGCTATTGGTTAGCCGAAGCCCAATGGGGCAAAGGCTTAATGGGTGAAGCTGCAATGGCAGTCGTATCGCATGCCTTCACTTCATCGCATTTAGATAAATTGATTGCGTGCTACCATAATGATAACCCCGTCTCAGGTCGCATTTTGAGAGGCTTGGGCTTTGTCGAAATCGCCCAATGCACCAGCTTTTCCAAAGCACAGGGCAAAGAAGTGCCGGTTACAAATATGCATCTCACGCATGCCATATGGCTTGCCAAACAAAAAGACCGTGGTGCCTAACACCACGGTCCAAAACTTCAATATGACTTTTGTTTAAAACACCATCGCCACATAGCGATACACCAAGCTTTTGCGACCAAGGCCCCCATTATGCTTCGAAGCTGCTAGCCTTAAATCTCCATGTGAAGATTGCACAGCCAATGACAAATGCTTCAAACCATATTTCACATTGGTGCTGGCGTTAAGCAGCTCTGCACAATTCCCGCGAAAACCAACGCCGCGCGCTGTGGCACATTTCAATTGGAACACGCCATATTCACCGGCTGCCCCACGCACATTCGGATTATAACCCGATTCAATCTTGGCAATGCGCAAAGCAAACCAAGTGGGAACTCCATAAGATGGCGCCTGTGCCTCAATCAGCGAGATCACGCTACTGTTCTGAGCCTCATGGCATGTTTTGGAATGACGGCAAGAGGCCTCCGCTCCGGTTGAAAGTAATGTTACAGAATATAATGCAGCCGCAAGTGCAGTCGCCAATTTAATCTTCATAATATTTCCTTTACTTTACTCAAAACAACACTCTCATCTCAACAATACTTGAGATCAGCAAACCACAAACTGCCGGTGTCTGAGGATCAGGGGCGATAGACTGCCACAATGTGGCGATACTAAGGTTATATACTTCTCAATATTGGTGGTCCTTCCAAACGCCTTATGGTTAATTTCAGGTTAATTTCGAGGGTGCTTGGCGAATTCAATTGTTACGACTATGAGCAGCCTATGAAATTTCTTGATGAAGCAAAAATCTATGTCCGCGCCGGAGACGGTGGCGCTGGAGCCGTGTCTTTCCGCCGTGAAAAATTCATCGAATTTGGCGGCCCAGATGGTGGCGATGGCGGCAAAGGTGGAGACGTGTGGGTGGAGGCGGCCAATGACCTCAACACGCTGATTGACTATCGCTATCAACAGCATTTCAAAGTGCGTACCGCAGGCCACGGCATGGGCAGGCTTCGCGCTGGTGCTTCGACCGATGACATCGTGCTTAAAGTTCCAGCTGGAACTGAGATTTATGAAGAAGATAAAGAAACCCTGATTGCCGATTTGGCAAAACCCGGAGACCGGGTGCGCATTGTCAAAGGTGGCAATGGCGGTTTTGGCAATCACTTCTTCAAGTCTGCCACCAATCGCAGCCCTTACAATGCCAACCCCGGCCAAGCCGGTGAAGAACGTTGGATTTGGTTGCAAATGAAATTGATCGCTGACGCTGGCATCGTGGGCCTGCCCAATGCGGGTAAATCGACTTTGCTCTCGGTTGTCTCGGCTGCACGACCAAAAATTGCTGACTATCCCTTCACCACGTTGCATCCACAATTGGGTGTGGTGAAAGTGGGCAATCACTCATTTGTGCTGGCTGATATCCCAGGCCTCATCGAAGGTGCCTCGGAAGGGTTTGGTTTAGGTGTGCGCTTCCTCGGCCATGTCGAACGCTGCGCTGTTCTTATCCATATGATCGATGCAACTGGCGATGATTTGGTCAAAGCCTATAAAGTGATCCGGGGTGAGCTTAAGGCTTACAGCCCGATCTTGGCAGCTAAACCCGAAATCATCGCTTTCAATAAAATTGATGCGGTGGCACCTGAAGAGCTCGAAAAGAAACTCACCGAGTTCAAAAAGAAAACAAAAAAAACGCCGCTGCTGATGTCTGCCGCCGCCCAGAAGAATACCGATGCAGCCATGTATGAACTTTTCTCGGTCATCAACACCGGACGCATTGCCAACCGCATGCCAGACCCTGCGGGGGTTACCACCGAAGGGTGGAAGCCATAATGTCGAGGCTTGGTGCAGCCAAACGCATTATCGTAAAAGTGGGTTCAGCCCTGTTGGTGGATCAAAAAACCGGAACCATCAAAGCCTCATGGCTGTCATCACTGGTTGATGATGTGGCCGATCTCAAAATAGCTGGTGCAGATGTAATCCTTGTGTCATCGGGGGCCATTGCCTTGGGCCGCCGCACGTTAGGCCTGCCCAAGGGCAAATTGAAACTTGACCAAAGCCAAGCCGCCGCCGCAGTCGGACAAATTGCTTTAGCGCAAGCCTGGTCTGAAGCACTCCGTACACGGAACATTGTGGCAGCCCAGATTTTGGTGACCTTACAAGACACTGAAGAGCGCCGTCGCTATCTCAATGCCAGAGCCACACTCTCCACCTTGCTGTCGCAAGGGGCTGTGCCCGTGATCAATGAAAATGACACCGTGGCCACATCCGAAATTCGTTATGGCGATAATGATCGCTTGGCAGCGCGTGTGGCCTCGATGATGTCGGGGGATGTGTTGGTGCTGCTGTCAGATATTGATGGCCTCTATTCAGCACCGCCCAATCAAAAAGGCGCTACGTTTATTCCCGAATTGCGCGAGATTACGCCTGAAGTGGAAGCCATGGCGGGAAAACCCATATCGGGTATTGGTTCCGGTGGCATGATCACCAAAATTGAAGCGGGCAAAATTGCCTTATCAGCAGGCTGCAATATGGTGATTGCCTCCGGCCATGAATTGCATCCCTTAAAGCGGATCACTGACGGAGCACGCTGCACGTGGTTTTTGGCGCAAAGCAACGCCATGCAATCGCGCAAGCGTTGGATTGCAGGCACATTGCAACCTGTTGGCAAGCTGATTGTCGATGATGGAGCCAAGGGAGCCTTAGCCAAAGGCAAGAGCTTGCTGCCAGCCGGGGTTAAATCTGTTGAGGGCAATTTCTCGCGCGGCGACACTGTGAGTGTTGTCTTGCCAGACGGTATTGAATTTGCGCGTGGACTAGTGGCTTACGATTCAAGCGATGCCAAACGCATTGCCGGATTAAAATCTGCTGACATTCAAAAACTTCTGGGCAATGATGACCGCGATGTGATCATCCACCGGGATGATCTTGTGATGGTAGGCGGAGAGCGCAATTGACTGCGACACTTTTAGAGATCGGCAAACAAGCGCGTCAGGCGGCGCGTGGGCTTGCCCTTGCCTCTTCTGCCCAGAAGAATAAAGCGCTCAAGGCTATGGCCGCGCATATTCGCAACAATGCCGCTGCCATTACTACTGCCAACCAAAATGATCTTGTTGCGGCTCAGGCCAAGGATTTAAAATCATCTTTCATTGATCGCCTCACCCTGAATGAAGCCCGCATTGAAGCTATGGCCAAGGGTTTGGAGGAAATTGCCGATCTCAATGACCCCGTAGGCCGCGTGCAGGAAAAATGGACAAGACCCAATGGCATGGAGATTTCGCGCGTTGCGGTTCCCATTGGTGTCATCGGCATTATTTATGAAAGCCGGCCCAATGTCACAGCCGATGCTGGCGCACTCTGCTTGAAGTCCGGCAATGCTGCTATTCTGCGCGGCGGGTCCGATGGTTTTGCTTCTTCACAAGCGATCATCACGTGTTTGCAGGCAGGTTTGAAGGATGCAGGGCTTGATGTGAATTGCATTCAAATGATTCCCACAACCGATCGTGAATCTGTGGGCGCGATGCTCACAAGCCTCAACGGCACTATTGATTTGATCGTGCCACGCGGGGGTAAAAATCTAGTGGCCCGTGTGCAATCAGAAGCGCGCGTTCCGGTGTTCAGTCACCTCGAAGGCATCTGTCATGTGTATGTCGATAAAGCCGCTGATCTCGAAATGGCCAGAGCAATCGTATTGAATGCCAAGATGCGGCGCACGGGCGTCTGTGGTTCGGCGGAAACTATTTTGGTTGATCGCGCCAAACCAGAAAACCTGAAGCCCATCATCCGAACACTGATTGATGCAGGCTGTGAAATACGCGGTGATGCCGAGAGCATGGCCGCTGACGCAGCGGTAAAGCCTGCCAGCGAGGCCGATTGGTCCACCGAATATCTCGATGCCATTGTGTCCGTAAAAATGGTCGATGGTGTGGAGGGTGCTATTCAACATATCGCCAAGTATGGTTCACAACACACCGATTCAATCGTGACGAGCGAGCAAAAAATCGCCGAAAAATTCTTGAGCGAAGTGGATAGCGCCATTGTGTTGCACAATGCCTCAACCCAATTTGCGGATGGCGGTGAGTTTGGTTTTGGTGCAGAAATCGGCATTGCGACAGGTAAAATGCATGCCCGAGGCCCGGTAGGTGTTGAGCAGCTCACCACCTTTAAATATCAAATCCGTGGGAATGGGCAAATCAGGCCGTGATCAAACTGCCACCCTTTGGACGCGGACAGCGCATTGGTTTGTTTGGTGGCTCCTTTAATCCAGCCCACCAAGGCCACCGAATGGTGGCCCTTTATGCTTTAAAGCGCCTGCAATTGGATTGGGTGTGGTGGCTTGTCTCTCCGCAAAACCCTTTGAAGGACACCAAAGAAACGGGTGAATATAAAACCCGCCTGGCCTTCACCAAAACAATTGCAAACCATCCGCGCTTTGTTGTCACTAATCTCGAAAATCAAATTCACAGCCGCAACACGGCGCAAACTTTAATCTCCATGCAGAACGCATTCAGCCAAGCCCATTTTGTGTGGATTATGGGAGCCGACAGTTTCAGCGATCTTGATCGCTGGAAACGCTGGAATTATATTGTCGACAGTTTGCCTTTGGCGGTTCTCGCAAGGCCAGGCTATTCAGTTCGCGCACTCGGCTCGCAAGCAGCCAATCGCTACGCCAAAAACCGCGTCCCCAATGAACAGGCTGGAATGTTGGCCAAACGTCGCGCGCCCGCCTGGGTGTTTGTGTCCATGCCGTTGCGCAAAGAAAGTTCGACCGCCATCAGGCATGGCGCATAGCTACCTTTCCCTGCGCTGGCATGATCGTCTCAGAAGTGTTATAGGGAATCAAATTCATTTTAAGGACCAAGACCCTGAGCAAGAAACCCGTTAAGAAAAAAGCCGCCCCTGTGAAGAAACCCGCAGCAAAAAAATCAGCAAAAAAGCTGGTTGCTACAAAAGCCAAACCAGCGCCAAAGAAGACCGCTGCTAAAAAAGTGGTCAAGAAACCAATCAAGAAAATTGCAGCTAAGAAAGTTGTTGCAAAAAAGACTGTTGCTAAAAAGGCTCCTGTAAAAAAAGTTGTTGCCAAGAAAACAGTCAAGAAAGCTCCGACCAAAAAACTTGTTGCTAAAAAAGTTTCTGCAAAGAAGCCAGTCGCAAAAAAACTGGTCGCTAAGAAAGCCCCAGCAAAAAAGGCCGTTGTTAAAAAAGTTGCAGCAAAGAAAATTGTGGCGAAGAAGCCTGTAGCCAAAAAAGCGACAGTCAAGAAAGCCATAGCTAAAAAAGCTCCAGCAAAAAAAGCAGTCATCAAAAAAGCACCAGTCGCCGCCAAAGTCGTCATCGCTCCAAAAGGCCCACGTTACGCTGGCCCTGATTGGCCCTTGATGAATGTGATTTTGGATTCGATGGAGGATTCTAAAGCCGAAGAAATTCTGCCTATCAATGTGATGGGCCGTTCTTCGATGGCTGATGGCATGGTGATTGCCTCAGGTCGTGCCAATCGTCACGTCGCCGCCATTGCCGATCAGCTGGTCGATAAGCTCAAAGCTTTCGGCCAGAAAGACGTGCGCGTTGAAGGTTTGGAAACATCTGATTGGGTGTTGGTTGATGCTGGCGATATTATCGTTCACATTTTCCGCCCTGAAGTGCGCAGCTTCTATAATCTTGAAAAGCTGTGGTCGGAGCATGCCCCGGTTGACGGCGCCGACAGCAGCGCTAGCGAATAATTGCGCATCTCAATCGCCGCCATCGGACGCCTGAAAACCGGGCCAGAAAAGCTGATGGCGGATGATTACCAAAAACGCATTGAGGTGCTGGGCCGTAAAGCGGGCATCACTGCGCTGAAAATTGGTGAATGGGCCGAATCGCAACTCCCCACCGCCAAGCAACGCATGGACGAAGAAGCCCAGATTCTGAGTGTTGCTTCCCCTCAGGGTGCTACGGCGATAGTGCTCGACGAACGTGGGCGATCACATTCAAGTGAAGAATTTGCCGCTCGGATCAGAAAATATGCAGATAGTGGGGTAAATGACCTCATTTTTATGATTGGCGGGCCAGATGGCCATGCCCCACAAACCCGTGAAAAAGCTGCGGAACTACTGGCTTTCGGCCCCATGGTCTGGCCACATCGCTTGGTGCGCATCATGCTGCTCGAACAAATTTACCGATCCGTCACCATTATGGTGAATCATCCTTATCACAGGTCATGAACTGGCCGCATTTTAGACATGGGACTTTGTCAAAACCCGCCGTGATGACCAGACTAAAGCTCGTAACCGCTGGCCTGTTAACCTGTGCTCTCTTGGGCGCAGCACAGCAGTGCTATGCTGAGGCCAGCACATCGTCCGGCACGGCCCAAGAATTGGATGCAATTGAACAGTCGCTACAGAGTTCAACCCAAAAACAAACTGCCATTGCCACTGAAATTGAAGCGGCTGTAAAAGCGCAAGTCGAAATTTCCGATAAGCTTATTGATCTCGCAAAAACGCTTGCTGATCAAAACCAAGCAATCGCCAAGGCTGATGCACAAATTAAATCTCTTTCCAGCGAAGCCATTGTCATCAGAAGTGACCTTGCCGCAAAGCAAGATCAACTCTCAGAACTTTTAGCGGGCTTACAACGCCTCGAACAAAACCCGCCGCCGGCCTTGGTGGTTGATCCGCAAGACGTACTGCAGGCCTTGCGCGGAGCCATGATGTTTGGCGCGGTCGTTCCAGAAATGCGCGCCCAAGCCACCAGCCTGAAAGACAAGCTAAATCGCTTGCAAGCCATCCAAACTGAAACCGAATCGGCCAAGAAAACCTTGAATGATGCGCTTCTGGCTTTGAATACCAGCCAGCAAGACTTAAAAACCTTGCAAGACCAAAAAAAGCTCTTCGCTATCACCGCAGCCAAGGATTTAGACGCTGAAAAACAGCGCGCTGAAACTTTGGCCGCTCAAGCCAAAAATCTAAAACAATTATTGGCCACTCTTGAAACTGCAAAAATCGAAGCCGAGGCCCGCAAAACTGCCGAAGCCAAAGCCCGTGAAGAGGCCGAAAAGCTTAAATTAGCTGCGCTTTCAAGGCCCGCCGTGGCAATGTCAGAGCAATTGGGTAAATTGGCCTATCCTGTTCAAGGTGATATTCTTAAGCGATTTGGAGAGGATAACGGTCTCGGTAGCCCGCTGGAGGGGGTGGCTATTGCAACCTCTATTGGTCAAACCGTCATTTCCCCTGTAGATGGGCGCGTTGAATTTGCTGGCCCCTTCCGGTCTTATGGACAGCTCTTGATCTTGAATGCCGGAGAGGGCTATCTCGTGCTATGTGCAGGCATGAAACAGATCTCGGCTGAAATCGGTCAATCCATTAAGGCCGGAGAACCGTTAGGAATTATGGGTGAGGGACCATCATCAGTGGCCCTCATCGGTGGTGATACAGAATTGGCACGACCCGTGCTTTATGTTGAGTTTAGAAAGAACAATGAACCGGTCGATCCGGCCCTTTGGTGGCTTGGCGGCAGAAAAGAGGCGATGAAATGAAATTAAATTCCACAGTCCGCGCGTTTGGCTTGGTGCTTCTCGGGGCCGCTGCCAGCGCCATCACCTTGCAAGCCTTTAATGGTGCCACCGCGGCAACCAATGCAGATACTTATAAGCTGCTCAATCTCTTTGGTGATGTTTATGACCGCGTAAAGAGCGATTATGTCGAACAGCCCGACGAAAAGAAGATGATGGAAGCAGCTATCAACGGCATGCTCACCTCGCTTGATCCGCATTCATCCTATATGGATGCCAAAGAATTTGCCGATATGAACGTCAAAACCCGTGGTGAATTCGGCGGCCTTGGCATTGAAGTCACTATGGAAAATGGTGTGATCAAAGTGGTGTCACCTTATGATGGCACACCAGCTTCGAAGGCTGGCATTCTGGCCAATGATTTGATCATAAAGATTGATGGCAAGGATGTTCAAGGCACCACATTGAACGAAGCCGTGGAAAAAATGCGCGGCGCCATCAACACACCCATCACTTTGACGATTGTGCGCGATAAGCGCGACCCGTTTGAAGTGAAGATGATCCGTGATTCAATCAAGATCGAGTCCGTAAAGTATAATGCCGAAGGCGATGATGTGGGCTATGTGCGCATCAGCACCTTCAACGAACAAGCAGATAGCGGCTTACAAAAAGCCATTGCTGAGCTTGATAAGAAAATGACTGGCAAGGAGAAGGGCTTCATTCTTGATCTGCGCAACAATCCAGGCGGCCTCTTGCAGCAAGCAATTGCTGTGTCAGATGTGTTCATGGAAAAAGGCGAGGTGGTTTCCACCCGTGGCCGCAATGCTGATCAGGTCGAACGCTACACCGCCCAGAAAGGTGATCTCACCAATGGCAAGCCACTGGTCATCCTGATCAATGGTGGATCGGCTTCGGCCTCTGAAATTGTGGCTGGTGCTCTGCAAGATCAAAAACGTGCCACTATCATTGGCACCACATCTTTCGGCAAAGGCTCTGTGCAAACCATTATTCCATTGGGCAGCGAAGGCGCTATGCGCCTTACTACCCAGCGTTATTTCACGCCGTCAGGCCGCTCTATTCAGGCCAAGGGCATTGCCGCTGATATTGTGATTGAACAACCCTTGCCACCAGAATTGCTCGGCAAGAATGTCTCCACCGAAGGTGAGCAAGGCCTCAACGGCCATCTTGCTAACCCAGGCGGCGGCAGCGAAGGCGGCGGTTCCTCAGCCTATGTGCCAGAAGATAAAACCAAGGATGTGCAATTAAAAGCTGCCATTGATTTCCTGCACGGCGTCAAAGTGGTGACCAATGTCATTCCAGCCAAACCTGCGGAACCAGCGAAACAATCCAACTAAAATGATGTAAAAAGGCGGGCCTAATATCCCGCCTTTTTCTTTGCAATCTGAACATAGTTAACACCTCATTAACGCCTGTCTCGCCACACTGGGGCTGAACGAATCGTAATTTGAGATGTCATGCGCCGCGATGAATTAAATCAGCCGCTCCACAAGCGAAGTCTGAGACAGAGACTATGGGGCAAACGCCCCGGCGCTTTGGTCTGCGCCTATGCGCTTGTTCTTACCGGCATGATTGGCGGCGGTGCTTTTATTGCGCACCAACCACACCCCTTTGCTGGCGAACCCATTCTTGTGGTGGCCGTAGCACCCGTGGAAGAGATTAAAACGGCCAGTATTGAGCCGCTACCAGAGCAGCCCGAAGAGGCGGTGGTTGATGAGCCAAGCCCGTCCAAAAAAATATCAGTAAAGGTCGAGCCTGCCATTGATCAGCAGAGCTACGAGCAAGACGCAACCATTTATGTAAGTGCCCAAACACCTCTCACCAAAGCCCCCATTGCGGGCTTGGTTGAGACCAGTGCACAAGGCCCGTTGCCCCGCATTGGTGACGGCAAAAAGCCATCGGAAGCCTATGCCCGTAATGTAGCAATGGGCATCATCCATTCTGATGCGCCAAAACTGGTTATCATTCTTGGCGGCATGGGCCTTAACGAAAAACTGACAGCAAGTGCAGCCAAAGACCTGCCCAGTGATATTACCATGGCTTTTGCCCCTTACGGCGAAAACCTGCAGGCTCAAGTGAACAAAGCCAGAGCCAATGGCCACGAAGTGCTTTTACAATTGCCTTTGGAACCCGTGGGCTTTCCAGCCGCAAACCCCGGGCCTAAAACCTTATTGGCCGATGGGACAGAAGCCGAAAATCGCGATTCGCTCTATTGGCACATGAGCCGCTTTACGGGCTATACAGGCATCGTAAATTATATGGGCGGGCGCTTTTTAGCCTCGGCTCCCGCCGTGAAACCTTTGCTCAGCGAACTTCGCAAGCGTGGTCTATTGTTTATTGAAGATGGGTCCCTACCGCTTTCTGCCACCGAAGATGTGGCCAAAAGCCTGAACTATCAAGTGCGCCGCGGGCAAACGGTGATTGATGCCAATCCCGATCCGGATTCCATCATCGCAGCTCTTAATCTTTTAGAAGAGGAAGCCCGCAGCAATGGCACAGCCATCGGCACAGGCTCTGGCCTCGATATCACCATCAAAACCGTCAATGACTGGGCCAGATCTGCGGTGGACCGTGGCGTCATTTTTGTGCCGGCCAGTGCCGCCTTTAAAGGAAGATTGGGGTGATGATTGATCCCGCAACTATAACCGCCTATCGCCCCTGTGTCGGCATCATGCTGCTCAACAAAGCAGGCCTCGTCTGGGTCGGACGTCGCTTTGAAAAGCAAAATGATGATGGCATCGGCAAATGGTGGCAAATGCCCCAGGGCGGCATTGATGATGGAGAAGATCCAAAACCCGCCGCCTTACGTGAACTTGCTGAAGAAACCGGAATTACGTCAGCCAAAATTGTCGCGGAAGCACCAAAATGGCTCACCTATGATTTACCATCACATTTGATCGGTAAAAGTTGGAAAGGCAAATACCGGGGCCAAAAGCAAAAATGGTTCGCTCTGGAATTTTTGGGTCCAGACAGCGAAGTCAACCTGAAACCTCCAGGCCACAAACAAGAATTCGACGAATGGCGTTGGGTAAAAATGGACGAGATGCTCGATTTAATCATACCATTTAAACGCGAAGTCTATGTTGACGTGATCGCAACTTTCCGGCATTTGGGCGCGTGACCATTTCTCATATCATATTTGATTGTGACGGCGTTCTTGTCGATAGCGAGCCCTTGTCGATGCGCGCCGATGTTGAAATACTCAAACGCTTCAACATTGTAATGACCGAGGCTGAAGCCCACCGTCGTTTTGTTGGCCGCACGTTTGAAGCCATGCTGAAAGAATTATCGGCCCAGCACAGCGTGGTGTTCCCTGAAGACCTGCTCACCGCCAAAAACCAACGCCTGGCAGAACTTTACAAAGGCGAGCTGCAACTGGTGCGTGGCGTACGCGATGCTCTAGAAAGCATCCGCAATCTTGGCCTCACCATGTCAATTGCCTCAAACAGCCCAAAAGAGCGCGTGAAGCTTGCCCTGCAACTCACCGGATTGAACGGCTATTTCAAAGACCATATCGTAACCTTCGAAGATGTGCCCCACGGCAAGCCAGCCCCTGATGTGTTTTTGCTCGCTGCCAAAAAAGCCGGTGTGAAGGCTGATCACTGCATCGTGGTGGAAGATTCGGTCGCAGGGGTTACAGCGGCAGTTGATGCTGGCTGCTGGACCTTGGGTTTCACTGGCACCCACGAAGATGAAGACGCACATGGAATGAAACTTAAAGATATTGGTGCGGAAGCGCTATTTGCCAAAATGGTCGATTTACCCGCGCTGGTTTCGACATTTGTGTTGGAAAATTAAATCCCGTTTTCCCGATTGATTCTTTTTTTGTTCAAGCTTGAAACTGCCTTAGCATCCTGTTCCACGGCAGCAGAATAATCCCGAGGCCTGCAAAAATCATGAGTGAGCCAACCAGCCGCAAAGGGCTCAGAGTTTCACCCAAAACCAAATAACTTGATAGGCCGCCAAACACCGGCACCAATAAAGCAAAGGGTGCGGCCTTGCCTGCAGGGTATCGTGAAAGCAAATAGCCCCAAACCGCAAAGCCAGCCCATGTTGAAAACACCACCGTATAAGCAATGGCGGCAATTGTTATGGGTTGAATGTGAGTGATTGCCGTTGTAATGCGATCCGGACCTTCAACGGCTAAGGCGATTGCAAGTGCTGGAATGGGCGGCACCAAGCTCACCCAGCAAACACCAGCCAAAGTTCCAAACCCTGCATCAGGACCAGCCTGTCGCACCATGAAATTACCGTAAGCCCAAGTACAAGCTGACAGCACGATAAACATCATGGCTAAAATCGGAATGCTGCTGCCCGCACCAACTGTTGAAGCAATTGTGCCAAGCCCCGCCAAAGCGACAGCGCCCCCTAAATATTGTTGCAATTTTGGACGTTCGCCCAAAAACACAATCGATAATAAAATTGTCACAAAAACCTGAAGCTGCAGTGTGACCGATGAAAGTCCGGCTGGCATGCCTTGTGCCATCGCCACAAATAAAAACACATATTGTCCGAGAAAGCTTGTGAGGCCCACGATAATTAAATCACGCCAACGCATATCCTTTGGACGCGACAAAAACAACACAGGCAAACAAGAAAAGATGAAGCGGATGGCAGTCAACAAAATTGGCGGCACACCCACCAGCGCCACCTTGAGCACAACAAAATTAAAACCCCAAATCGCGGTGATCAAAACTCCAAGTGCCACGTGCTGCCAGCGCATTAATTTTTTTCCCAGACTTTACCACTTCTATGAAACGACCGCATGGCAAACAAGGCGTGAATTGTATGGGTAACAATAAAATCGCCATGCCAAAGCAAGCTTTTTTTATGACAATATCTGCGATGTACATCTGGCACACGAAGCTGATGATGGCACCTACCTCTTGTATATCGACCGCCATTCGGAAAAGACACTGGCGGTGGATGATCATAACACGCCGACAACGGATCACTCCTAAGCTAGTGTCGAGGAAGAAAGCCGCAGTCAGGTTAAACCCTTGAATGGCAGTGGCCAACACCATATATTTGAACGATAAGACTTTTTAGGCAAGGCATCGATGACTGATCAGACTCCGACACTTTACGCTTGGCTGGGACAATCTGATGCCCTCGAGAAGCTCACAACTGAGTTTTACATTAAAGTCAAAAAGGATCCACTCTTGGCGCTCGTTTTTGCCAACATGGACGAGAAGCACCCGCATTATGTGGCACAGTTTCTCGGCGAAGTTTTTGGTGGCCCTGCTGAATATTCTGTCGCTCGTGGCGGACATGCGCATATGCTTTCTCGACATTTTGGGCGGCATCTGACAGAGGTCCATCGCCGTCAATGGGTCAATCTGCTGGTTGATACGGCGAATGAAATTGGATTGGCGGCCGATCCGGAATTTCGTTCCGCATTGATGGGCTATATTGAGTGGGGAACCCGCATTGCGGTTCAAACATCTCAAATGGAACCACAGCCAGTGGAGCAGGAACCTATGCCCAAATGGGGTTGGGGTGAAGTTAAAGGGCCATATCAGCCACGGTAGATCAGCGTGGCATTTTTCGCCCTACAATTATCATACCAGCTTTCGCGGAGAGACGGATGGCAGATTGATACCCGCTTGAGGAATACGCCTATGATTTGACTCCCCCCGGTTAATTGCTAAATAGCCACTCAAATACCAACACGGAAAAAATCCATGGCAAAAGCACGCACTCTTTATGACAAAATCTGGGATGATCACCTTGCGCATGAAGCGGATGATGGCACCTGTCTTTTGTATATTGATCGCCATTTGATCCATGAAGTCACCTCCCCACAAGCCTTTGAAGGCTTGCGCATGACGGGCCGCAAAGTGCGCCACCCCGAAAAAACACTGGCTGTGGTTGATCATAACGTTCCCACCACGGATCGTTCTAAAGGCATTGCCGAGGAAGAAAGCCGTATTCAAGTTGAGGCGCTGGCCAATAATGCACGCGAATTTGGCATCGAATATTTTAACGAGCTGGATAAGCGCCAAGGCATTGTGCATGTGATTGGGCCTGAGCAGGGCTTCACGCTGCCTGGAACCACCATTGTATGCGGCGACAGCCACACTTCAACCCACGGTGCATTCGGAGCACTTGCGCATGGCATTGGCACCTCGGAAGTCGAGCATGTTTTGGCCACGCAGACGCTGATCCAGAAAAAGGCCAAAAACATGAAAGTGGAAGTGAATGGCAAGCTGGCCAAGCATTCCACTGCTAAGGATATCATCCTCGCCATTATCGGTGAAATTGGCACTGCTGGTGGTACGGGCTCGGTGATTGAATTTACGGGCGAAGCGATCCGTGATCTTTCCATGGAAGGCCGCATGACAGTGTGCAACATGACCATTGAAGGAGGCGCGCGCGCTGGCATGATTGCACCAGACGAGAAAGCTTACGCATTCCTCAAGGGCAAACCCAAAGCGCCAAAAGGGGCTGATTGGGATGCCGCGCTGAAATACTGGGAAACTCTGAAATCGGATGAAGGGGCTCATTTTGACCGCATCGTGAAGCTCGATGCCGCCAATCTGCCGCCAATCGTAAGCTGGGGCACCAGCCCTGAAGATGTGGTTTCAGTGGCTGGCATTATTCCTGATCCAGCTCTCATTGCTGATGAAGGCAAGCGCCAGTCCAAGATCCGTGCTCTTGAATATATG
>JANYGE010000020.1 GCA_025362535.1 Hyphomicrobiales bacterium | reverse complement strand
CCAACCAGCGCAAACCAAGCTTGGCCAAATCGGCACGAACCAAGGCGGTGTGGGGTGAAGTTTCTGAAGCGTCAATCATGGCAGTCTCCTCAAGTGAATGAAGCCACCATGACGGCAATATAAAATGATGTAAAGATGTATTTACATCACAATATAATGTGTTCGCACCTTATTATTTGAGTTTTTAACATCATTTAATCCGATAAAATTGCGCTGCGGTTGCGCCAAAGATTTGATCGCTCTCAGTGTTTTCCACGCAAGCTTGAGCTGCATCATGCCAAGATGGATAGGACCCGTTTAATTCCAGAACCGGCCAATCCGAGCCCCACATGACGCGCGATGGCCCAAAACTCTTGATAATATGTCGGGCATAGGGGGCTAAAATCTCTGTGGTCCAACCCAGCTTAGCCTCAGTGGCGAGACCGGAAAGCTTGCAAAAGACCGGGGTGGTTTCGGCTAATTTATGCAATCCGGTGGCCCAATCTGCGAAAGCTGCATCGCGGATGCGTGGCTTCATGCAGTGGTCAATAACAATGCGCATGCTGGGGTAGCGATCAAACAGGCGTTGGAAAGGTTCTATATGTATAGGAAAGCCCAAGGCATCAAAAGTCAGATCAAGATCAATGATGGCGTCAAAGGCCCAAGCCACATCTTTGCGGTGCATCCATTCTGGGTCAGGGAGATCCTGAATCATCGGCCTGACACCGGAAAATTTAGGGTGATTGGCCAAGCGTTGAAGATGTTTCACGTCATCACGATTTTCAAAATCTATCCAGCCGACGACCTTAGCGATAAAATCCGTCGCATCAGCCACGCCCAACATATATTCGGTTTCATTCACCGTGGGTGCGGCTTGCACCAATACGGTGCGATCAATACCAAATGTTTTGAGATGGGTTTGTAAGTCTGATGGCAGGAAAGGCCGGCGCAGATGCTCTAAGCCTGCGCCACCCATCCAACCGTAGTCACCGCGAGTTGGCGACCAGAAATGTTGGTGTGAATCGATTTTCATTTTGCGATTATAGCTCTCTCATCCATCAATCCCTTGGCTTTCAAATCTTTCCACAGGGCTTTCGGCAATTTGGCTTTTAGGGTTTTTACATTGAGAGCAACCTGTTGCGGTGTGACGGCCCCTGGAATGACCGAGATAACAGAGGGATGCAGCAGCGGGAAACGCAAGGCGGCTTCGGCCAATTTCACTTTGTAGGATTTGCAAATTGCTTCAATTTTTCCCACCCGCTCCAAGATTGCTTTGGGGGCTGGATCATAATTATAGAAAGCCCCCTTCTTGGGGCCAGTAGCAAGAATGCCGGAATTATAGGGCCCGCCCAACACAATGCCGATGCCACGCTCTTGGCACAGCGGCAGGAAGGAATTGAGCGCTTCTTGTTCCAGCAGGGTATAACGCCCAGCCAACAAGAACAAATCAAAATCGCCAGACTTGACTAAGGTTTCACAAACCTGCCACTCATTCACGCCAGCACCAAAGGCTTTAATCACTTTTTGATCACGCAATTTGACCAGCGCCTTATAGCCACCAGCCATAAAGGTTTTGACATGTTCATCACGTTTGGCTTCCGAACCGTGAGTGAAGACGTCGCAATCATGGGCATAGACAATATCAATACTATCTATGCCGAGACGTTCGAGCGAAAACTCGAGGGAGCGCATCACGCCATCATAACTGTAATCAAAAACTTCTTTGCGATTTGGCGTGTTAAAAAATTTGCCAATGCCAGTGCGTTGGTCCGGCGGGCACACTTCAAGGGTACGGCCAATTTTTGTCGAGAGCACATAGGAATCGCGCTTTTTATCGCGCAGGAAATGATTGAGCCGGGTTTCAGAAAGACCCAGACCATAAAGAGGAGCTGTATCAAAATAGCGCACCCCTTGGGTCCAAGCGGTATTCAAAGTGGCTTGGGCTGCGGCTTCCGTTACCGCATGATAAAGGTTGCCCAGAGGGGCAGACCCAAAACCAAGCTCGGTAAATGAGATGCTGGCTCCAGAGGGAGCTTTAAAGAGACGTTTTTTCATTCTGGTTTAGGCCTCAAGATTGTTGTTTTCGCTGCGGGCAGCGACTATGAAACTGTTATAACAGTTTCAAGGCGAGAATCCAGATCATGCAAGCACCCGCAATGTTGCGCTTAAACACCAATGACAATGTGTTGATCAGCACCCGCATTGTGGAAAAGGGCGAGACTCCCAGCGAAGGTGTAACGGCTCTGGCGCGCATTATGCGCGGGCATAAAATGGCTTCTGGTGCCATTGCCAAAGGCACGCCGATCCGCAAGTTCGGCCAGATTATCGGCTTTGCCAAATCTGATATTGCCAGCGGGGACTGGGTGCATGAGCATAATGTAGAAATGGGGGCGCTATCGCATGATTATGCCTTTTCGCAAGGGGTAAAGCCCGTTGACATGCTGCCAGAACAGGACCGCGCCACCTTCCAGGGCTTTCGCCGCAAGAATGGCAAGGTGGGGACGCGCAATTATATTGGTATTATGACTTCCGTGAATTGCTCGGCCACAGTTGCCACTTTCATTGCCCAAGAGATCAATCGCTCCGGCATTCTGAAGGATTATCCAAATATTGATGGTGTGGTGGCCCTCACCCAAGATAATGGCTGTGTTATTGATTATCGCGGCGTTATTTTCGATATCTTCAAACGCACCGCTTGGGGCTATGCGACAAACCCCAATATGGGCGGCGTGATGATGGTTGGCCTCGGCTGCGAAGGCTTCCAGATTCCGCGCTTCAAACAAGCCTATGGTGTTGAGGAAGGTGAAACCTTCCGCACCATGACAATTCAAGAAACTGGCGGCACCAAGAAAACTGTGGCGGCTGGCGTTGAAGCGGTGAAGGCGATGTTACCTGCGGTGAATGCCCAAAAACGTGAAACCTGTTCAGCTTCGGAATTGATCTTGGCGCTGCAATGTGGCGGTTCTGATGGCTATTCCGGTATTACGGCCAACCCTGCTTTGGGGGCTGCTGTTGATATTCTGGTGCGCCATGGCGGCACGGCTATTTTATCTGAGACCCCAGAAATTTATGGCGCTGAACATTTGCTCACGCGCCGTGCGGTCACTCAGGATGTGGGCGAAAAGCTGGTTGAGATTATCAAGTGGTGGGAAGATTACACCGCGCGCAACAATATGGAGATGAACAATAATCCCTCTCCTGGCAATAAACTTGGCGGCCTTACAACCATTCTGGAAAAATCTTTGGGCGCAGCCGCCAAGGGCGGCACGACGCCAATGACAGCAGTTTATCGCTATGCTGAACCGGTGACCACCAAGGGCTTCGTGTTTATGGATACACCGGGCTATGACCCGGTGTCGGCCACTGGCCAGGTGGCGGGGGGAGCCAATATCATGTGTTTCACCACGGGCCGCGGCTCGGCTTATGGCAATAAACCTTGCCCATCGATCAAACTAGCAACCAATTCCGATATTTATCGCCGCATGATGGATGATATGGATATTAACTGCGGGGACATCATCGAGGGTGTTTCACTGGAAACCAAGGGCCAGGAAATTTTTGATATGATTTTACGCACGGCTTCCGGCCAGAAAACCAAATCAGAAGACTTGGGCTATGGCGATAATGAATATGTGCCCTGGTATGTTGGCGCCGTAATGTAATCTTGATCGCGCCACTTTTTGTCCATGTTTCAAGACAAAAATCCTTGTGGCTTAAGTTTGACCATTCATCTTTGGTCAAGGGATTAGGTGCTAATTATCGCTGCCCTCTTTGATTGAAAAGGCGGGGTTGCGGGGGCGCTTTAATGGGATTGTTTGTCGGCAAGAGGAACAAGAGGCAGAGGGTCCGCACGGAGCCTCAGCTTTTTGCCGACACTGATCGGAGCCGTGTGCCTGATGCTAAACGGCAAAAACGCAGACGCTCGCTTTTGGGTCGGCTGATCAGATTTTTCTTTGTGCTCGGATTTTGGGGAACGGTCGTAGGCTGCCTTGGCTTTGCTTATATTTGGTTCAGCTTAGATGCGCGCGGACTCTTGCAAATTCCCGAACGTGAACCCGGCATCATGATGCTCGCCTCCGATGGCACGGTGCTTTCAGAGCAGGGTGCCTTTTTTGGCGATACAGCACGTCTCAGTGAACTTCCGGATTATGTCCCTAATGCAGTGATTGCCATTGAGGATCATCGGTTTCGGTCGCATTACGGGGTGGATCCACTTGGTTTGGCGCGCGCCATCACCCGTAATGTGATGGCGGGTCATATGGTGCAAGGCGGCTCAACGCTTACGCAACAGCTGGCCAAGAATTTGTTTTTAACGCCAGAAAAAACCGTCCGGCGCAAAGCCCAAGAAGCAGTGCTGGCCATTTGGTTGGAATCTAAATTTACCAAAGATGAGATTCTCCAACTTTATCTCAACCGCGTTTACTTTGCGCCCAATGCCAATGGTATTGAGCAGGCCGCGCATGTGTTTTTCAACAAACCTGCTGCTGAACTTTCAATTATGGAAGCCGCCACTTTGGCCGGCATGTTGAAAGCCCCAACCACTTATAACCCTACCACTCATCCAGAAGCTTCGGCTGCACGGGCTTCCCTTGTGGTGGATGCGATGGTGCGTGAAAATTTCATCACGGCTGAGGAGGGCCAGGCTTCGATTGTAGCTCCTTCAAGTGTGGTATCGTCTGATTATATTCCCGCCAAACAATATGCAGTGGATTGGATTGCCGAGCAATTGCCGCTGCTGGTTAAAAGCTATGATCAGTCAATTGTGATTGAAACGACAATTGACCCGGTCATTCAAAACAATGCCGAAAAATCTTTGCGCAAGCGCTTGCAAGAAAGTGGCAAAAAACTTGGTGTGAGTGAAGGCGCTGTCGTGGTGCTCGACACAACGGGTGCCGTGACGGCTATGGTGGGTGGACGGTCTTATAAGAAAAGCCAATATAACCGCGTGACCAAAGCCAAGCGCCAGCCAGGTTCAGCCTTCAAACCCTTTGTGTATCTCACGGCTTTTCAGGATGGCTATAGGCCAGACTCTGTCGAGATCGATGAGCCCATCCGTTACGGAAATTGGGCGCCACAGAATTATAAAAACAAATATCAAGGCCCAGTGACTTTGGAAAATGCCTTTGCCCAATCGATCAACACGATTGCGGCAAAACTGGCGCAAGCAGTGGGGCCGGAAAACGTGGCTTTGACCGCTGAGCGGCTCGGCATCATGTCGCCCCTTGGGCATGATGCTTCGATTGCTTTGGGAACATCGGAAGTCACCCCTCTGGAATTGACCGCAGCTTTTGTGCCCTTTGCCAATGGTGGCAAAGCGGTGCAGCCTTATGTGGTGCGGCGCATCACAACGCGCGGTGGGAAAGTGCTTTACGAACGCGGTGGTGATGGCTTGGGCCAAGTGGTGGCCGACCATGAATTGGGTGAGATGAACCAATTGTTCCGTGCTGTGGTGCAGCATGGCACTGCCACCAAAGCGCAATTTGGTGATTTTGATATTGGTGGCAAAACTGGTACCAGCCAAGATTACCGCGATGCGTGGTTTGTGGGTTTCACCCCCTATATGGTGACCGGAGTATGGATGGGCAATGATGACAATAGCCCAACCAAAAATGTGACAGGTGGATCATTGCCCACCTTAGTCTGGCGCGATGTGATGGAACCTGCACATGACGGGCTCATTCCTTCGGCACTGCCAGGTTATGTGGAGCCCGCTGTGGCTGAAGTGCAGGCTGAAGACCCCATCGTAGTTTCGGAGGCCGTATCTCCGCTGCAGGAAACTGATGACTCCATCATGGCGCAGCCTGAACCCAAGAAGAAAAAGAAAAAATATCTCTTCGATTTTATTTTTGGAAAAAATTAGGGCGAAACACCATAACGGTGCAGCTCTCGGCCATGGTCCCGCAGCCAACGCCGCGCTTGTTTGGCGGTTTTGCAATGAGTCACCACCAAGCGCCAAAACCGCGGACCATGGTTCATTTCTTTGAGATGGGCCACTTCATGGGCGGCGACATAGTCTAAAACTTCTGGTGGTGCCAAGATCAGGCGCCATGAATAAGATAAATCTCCCGCAGCAGAGCACGAACCCCAGCGGCTTTTTTGATCTCTGATGGTCAGTTTGCGAAACTGAGCTTGCATCGCTGCGGCATAGTCTTGCGAGGCCTGTTGTAATTTGGCCTGGGCTTGGGCTTTTAACCAATCTTTTAGACGCCGCGAAACATGGGCCGCCTCACCCGGGACTGAAATTATCAACTCATTTTGCTCATAGGCAATGAGACCGCGCCGCCCGCCCGTGGCTTTGATGGTGTGGAGTTGACCTTGAAATAAAATTTTGTGGTCATCCGCAAAGGGCACAGAAGGCGATCGCTTCTCCATGGTTTTGATGAGCCATGGTTTTGATGTTTCAGCAAAGCGCAAAGCTTCAACCTTGCTGGCGCGCGGTGAGAGCGTGATAACGGCGCCCATGCCATCAGACGTTAAGCGCAGAACCATGCGTTTGCATCTGGCATTGCGGCGAAACGAGAGCTTCACCTCCCGTCCTTCAATCTCAAGAGTAACTGGTTCGAGTTTCGGAGCCTCGCGCAGTTTGCGAAGAGTTCCGAGCAGGCTGATCATTATTTTTGGGCGTTAAGGAAGGTCACAATTTTAGGTGCGACCTCGGCGCGAAATTTCTTGCCAGAGAACACCCCATAGTGCCCAACTCCCATTTGCAGATGATGGGTTTTCATCGCGGCTGGAATATTGGGGCAAAGATCATGGGCAGCCTCTGATTGGCCAACGCCCGAAATATCATCGCGCTCACCTTCAATGGTCATGAGTGCCGTTTTCGTAATTGCGCCTGGGTTCACTTGATTGCCCCGGTGCAAATAAGTTCCGTTAGGCAAATCATGGTTGATGAAAACCCTATCAACGGTTTGCAGATAGAATTCTGCAGTTAAATCCATCACAGCCATATATTCATCATAGAAAATTTGGTGCTTTTCGGCATCTTCTTCCACACCATCAACCAGCGAACGATAAAGATCACGGTGGGCCTTCAAATGGCGATCCATATTCATCGACAGAAAACCACCGAGCTGCATGAAGCCTGCATAGACATCGCGGCCCACACCCCGGTGCGGTCCGGTGACTTTCATGATCATGTTGTTGCGGAAATAGGCTGAGCCTTTTTCTACCGCGAGTTTATTGACAGCAGTAGGATTGCGGCGGGTATCAACAGGCCCACCCATCAACACCATGGAAAGTGGTGCGAGTTTATCATTGGCCGCATTCATCAGGGAAACAGCGGCAAGTACTGGCACCGATGGCTGGCAAACGGCCATTACATGTGCTCTGGTCTTCAGGTGGTGCAATATGGTGACGAGTGTGTCGGTATAGTCATCAAGGTCAAAACTTCCTGCTTCTACTGGCACATCGCGGGCATCCACCCAGTCGGTTACGTAGACATCATAATGCGGGAGCATTTCTTCTATGGTGCCGCGCAACAGTGTTGCAAAATGGCCCGACATGGGAGCCACCATTAGCAATTTGGCTTGCGGCTTTTTCTGATCGGCTTTGGCAAAATTGATCAAATTACAAAACGGCGATTGCCAAACAATATTTTCGGTGACCGCAACGGTTTTGCCATTAACCTGCGTGCTGGAAATTTCAAAGCTGGGCTTATCATAGCGCCGCGTCGCGCGTTCAAGCATGCTGAGCGAGGCGACAGCGCTGCGGCCCAAGCTGGTGGTTGCCAAGGGATTTGCATCATTCTGCCAAAAAGCCAGGCTCGCATTGGTCATAAAGCGCATGGGCTGGAGGGCCGCGTGGTTCATCTCATAAAGTGGGTAAAGCATGGCGTGTATCGGATTCCCTTTGATCATGGTCAGGGTTGTAGCACCTTTTTGAGGGCCTCTGCCAAGCCCTTTGCATCAGTTGTATAGGTAAAATGTTTAATGAACTTACCATCAGGCCCCATCAGATACAAAATTGAACTGTGGTCCATTTCATAATCTGCGGGATTTTTTGGATTCGGCACTTTCTGATAGAAAATATGATAGATCTTGGCAAAGGCTGCCACTTGGTCCGGAGTTCCGGTGAGGCCTTGCAAGCGCGGGTGGAAGTTTTTCACATAATCCGCCATCACTTGTGGGCTGTCTCGCTCGGGGTCAATGGACACAAATATCGGCGTTATCGTCTCAGATAAGGCTCCCATTTCTGTAAAAGCCGCCGCCATAACCTGTAATTCTGTCGGGCAGACATCCCCACAATTGGTAAACCCGAAAAACAGCAGCATATATTTTCCGGCAAAGGATTTCTCGGTTACGGTCTCGCCCTTCTCGTTCACCATGGTGAAGGGCCCACCTATGAGGGCGGTGCCTGACCCCATTTGTTCGGGTTTCAAATTGGTGAGCGATAAAGCCGCGATAATAACCGACAAGAGGATAAGACCAGCAGCAAGAATGAGTTTAGGACGCGAAGGCAGAAGTGAGCTGTTTTGCATGTTGGAAGTGATTATACTCGCGGAATGTGAATTTCAGAAGAGACAAAATAACTATGGTGGATCTGCTGCAAAGGCCGGGTGATGTGCAAAATGCAGGGCTTTTGCGGCTTCGCACTTTGGTGCGCTTGCGCTGGCTTGCCGTTATCGGGCAATCGATTGCGGTTTTAGGGGTGCAATTTATTTTAGGGTTTCGAGTGCCTTTGGGAGCCTGCCTTTCACTGATTGCGCTGAGTGCTTGGCTTAACATTTTTCTGTCTTTGCGCTGGCGCGGCGGTAAGCAACTTGGGTCCAGGCCCGCCGGATTATTGCTGTGTTATGATGTTTTGCAATTGGCGGGATTGCTTTACCTCACCGGCGGTTTGGAAAACCCGTTTGCGTTTTTGTTTCTGGTGCCCATTACAGTTTCGGCAACCTCCCTGCCCCTGCCTTGGACCTTGGCTTTAGCGAGCATTGCCTTTGGATGCTCAACATTGCTGGCCTTTGTGCACAAGCCTTTGCCATGGGCCGCAACACAGGTTTTTGAACTGCCCCCCACTTATATTGCAGGCATGTGGGCGGCACTGGTTTCAGGTACAGTATTCTCAAGCATTTACGCTAGGCGCATTGCCGAGGAAGCGCGGCTTATGTCTTCAGCACTTTCTGCTACAGAAATGGTGTTGGCACGCGAGCAACGGCTTTCAGCTTTAAATGGCTTGGCGGCAGCGGCAGCCCACGAGTTGGGAACGCCCTTGGCCACGATTGCCTTGGTGGCCAAGGAACTTAAACGCGAAGTTCCAAAATCTTCTCCCTATACGGAGGATATAGATCTGCTCATCAGCCAGGCGGCGCGCTGCCGCGAAATTCTCACCAGACTTGCGGTTCCTGATCAGCTTTCTGATGATGTCTATCAACAGGTGAGCTTTCACGCGATGATAGAAGATTTGGTGGCCCCCATGCGGGGTTCTGAAGTGCAGATTCTGATTGATGCTGCCCCAGCCGATGAGAAAAAACCAACACCAGAGCCGATTTTCAAGCGCAATCCCGCGATTAATTATGGTCTTGGAAATTTGCTGGAAAATGCTTTTGATTTTGCCAAAGCTCAAGTGCAGGTAAAAGCTCGCTGGACCGCCAATCACGCCACTTTAACCGTATCCGATGACGGGCCGGGCTTTGATCAATCCATATTTGATCAGCTGGGCGATCCATTTGTGACCACAAGGCCAGGTTATGGCGCTGCTGGGCAAGCCGAGCCTGGCCAACATGATGGCATGGGGCTTGGGCTGTTCATCGCCAAGACTTTGCTGGAACGCTCTGGTGCAGTTGTCACTTTGTCCAATCACAAAGCACCTTTGCAGGGGGCGGTGATCACTGTGGCATGGCCGCGCAAGGATATTGATCTCAGTAAAGCCGTTTAAGGAAAGGCTGTGGACCCTAGGGCCAAGACCGTATATGCAGCATTTTCATGAACCAGCTCTCTGATAAAACTCTCCTTCTCGTTGATGATGACAAACCCTTTCTCTCCCGTTTGGGCCGGGCCATGGAAACCCGCGGCTTTGTGGTGCGCATGGCTGATACGGTAGCCGAAGGCATTGCCGAAGTGCGCAAAGAAGCGCCAGCCTTTGCGGTGGTTGATTTGCGCCTGACTGACGGCAATGGCTTGGATGTGATCGAAGCCTTACATGCCTCACGGCCTGATGCCCGCGTTGTGGTGCTGACGGGTTATGGCAATATCGCTACAGCGGTGACGGCCGTGAAGCTGGGGGCGATTGATTATCTCGCCAAGCCTGCCGATGCTGATGCGGTTTATGGTGCGCTGATGGGCAACACTGAAAACCGCAATGCTTTGCCTGATAACCCGATGTCAGCTGATAGAGTGCGCTGGGAGCATATTCAGCGGGTGTTTGAACTGTGCAGCCGCAATGTGTCGGAAACGGCACGCCGGCTCAATATGCACCGCCGAACTTTGCAGCGGATTTTAGCCAAGCGCGCGCCAAAGTAATTACGGATCCCAGAGCCCGTGCAATCTCTGTGCGCCTGCTTGTGCAAAGGCAATCAAGACGGCGCGTCGTCTTGAAGCATGCAATGTGTGGATTGAGGCTTCACGGAGAATTTCGGCGCCCCATTGATCTGCAACGATCAACCCCGCTTCTGGAGGCATCATAAGTTGATCCATGGTGAGCGTGATGGCGAAAGAAAAGCGATCGCAATAGTCGCGGTATTCTGGCCATTTATTATCGGTCTTAAAATCTTCCGGCGATGATTTGATTTCGACGATCCATAAGGTGCCATCCGGAGCGAGACCAATGACATCAGCTCGACGCCCAGATGCCAAAGTGAACTCGGTTAGAATTGAAAAATTATGGGCTCGCAGCAATCGGCCCACGCCACGCTGAATGGCTGCTGCCGTTTCAGATTGGCGGCCATCGGGCTTTAGGGCTGAGGCTGGAATTTCAACCAGTTTATTCCTCGTCAAATTTTGTGGCTACTAAGTTTTCAAGGGCTTGTATCGCTGCTTCTGCTTGCGGGCCGGAAGCTTCAACGGTGATTGACGTGCCAATACTGGCGGCCAACATCATCAGACCCATGATCGACGTGCCCGGCACAGTTTGGCCTTCTCTGCTCACCGAAATATTGGCATCGAAACCTTCGGCGCATTTCACAAATTTGGCGGAGGCTCTGGCATGCAGGCCACGTTGATTGATAATTGCTAATTCCTTGGTGAGTGTTGGCATTAATCACCCAGAACCTGGCTTGCGATATTGATGTATTTGCGGCCTGCATCCTGGGCCGCGGCGGCGGCTTTGTGCAGATTGCAATCTTTGCGCACACGGGCGAGTTTTACCAACATCGGCAAATTCAAACCCGCCACCACTTCAACCTTGCCATCTTCCAAAAGCGAGATTGCGAGATTGGACGGTGTTCCACCAAACATATCGGTGAGGACCATAACACCATTGCCATCATTCACGCGCTCTACGGCTGCGGCAATATCGGCGCGCCGCACATCCATACGATCATCAGGGCCAATGCAGATCGCTTCAATCTTTTCTTGTTTGCCCACCACATGCTCCAAGGCATGAATAAACTCATCGGCAAGGCGGCCATGAGTAACGAGGACCAAACCAATCATAAAGTGCCAGCCTTGTTCATCATTAATCGTGAAATCCCAGATTGATCGAAGGCATTGCTTAGCGCCTTTTAGGCCTTCATGAAAAGACTTATCCGCGCAGGAAGGCGCGGATGCGCGCAGGAGCTGAGGCTTGATCAGCGTTGAGTTTAAGGCGTGGAAACGTAAAACCCAAGAGGGTTGTTTGCATCTCACTCATTTCCGGCATCCGGGTGATTTCGGCAGGAGCTACAAGATCTATAATATGGCTGAGTTTCACTTTGGCAAGATAGGTCCTTGTCACGATGCCCTGGCCTCTAATTTCAAGTTTTCCAGCGAGATTTTGCGGTGGACTGGCAACAAGAACGCCAGCCTCTTCGGTGATCATAACTTGATCATCCGCCACCAGAGTGGCGTTGCAGTTTTCATCAATCAAGCGCAGCACCAGATCAGATTTTCCGCTGCCGGAGGCCCCTCGAATAAGCAGACCATAGTCTCCGATGGCGACACAACTGGCGTGAAGGTTTTGCGGGCTCATTGATGATCAGCCGCCGACCAATTGCCTGAAATTGCTGGAATGCGCACCACAAAGCGCGCACCGAGAACCAGACGTTCTTGATCAGGAAGGGCTTTGCCTAAACGGTTTTCGGCAATGATGGTGCCCCTGTGGGCCTCGACCACTTGGCGTGAAATGGCCAGACCAAGGCCTGAGTTGCGGCCAAAATGCTGCACTGGACGATCCGTGTAAAAACGTTCAAACACACGTTCGAGATTTTCCGGCGGAATGCCGGGGCCGTGGTCTTCGACGCGGATTTCAACATCATTGCCCAAGCGCCGGACCCGGACATGCACTTTGGTGCCTGGACCTGTGAAAGAGCGGGCATTGTCGATCAGATTGCGAAATACCTGCCCCAACCGCCCATCATTGCCAAGCACTGTATATTTGGTGGCCGCTTTATTTTTTTCAGTGACGGGCTGCACCACCAGTAAAATTTCTGCATCGCCATCCTTGCCTGTTTCATTGGCGAGATTGACAATGCTACCCAGTAGTTTTGAGATATCGACAGGTCTGGTTTCATTGCGCGCAAGTTCGGCATCAAGCCGTGAGGCATCGGAAATATCCGTGATCAGCCGGTCCATGCGTTTAACGTCATCCACAACGATTTCAATAAGTCGCTTGCGTTGCTCATCGGTTTTTACAAAGCCTAAAGTCTCAACGGCACTGCGCAGAGATGTGAGCGGGTTTTTAAGTTCATGGCTCACATCTGCGGCAAAAGCCTCAATGGCTTCGATACGCTTATAAAGCGCGCCCGTCATGTCTCGAAGCGAGCCTGAGAGCTGGCCAATCTCATCACTTCGTGCGGTAAAATCTGGAATTTCTACGCGCTTGTTGATGCCGCGACGCACCCGATCGGCGGCGGCCGATAGTTTGCGGATGGGGCTCGCAATAGTGGCGGCCAACAAGGCTGACAGCATGAGCGCCACCAAAGCTTCAAAACCAAAAGTGAAAAGCACCACGCGGCGTTCGGCGCGCAACACGCCATCAATTTCACCACCTTGGGTCGAAAGAATCAATGCACCAAGCACGGCTCTAAAGCGCTGCACGGGAACTGAAACCAGAACAATAATTTCGCGATTTTCATTGAGGCGCACAACACTCACCGAGGCCCCGTTCAAAGCGGCCTTCACTTCAGGCACTTCATTGTTGCTGTCTAAGCCATAATCGACATGCACCGGATAGTCATTGGCAAAAAACCAATCGAGAGTGGAGTTGACCAAGCGCGTTATGAGATTTTCTTTGCGGCCTTCTTGTGGGTTGAGATTGGTTTGGACGATATCATTACCACCATAGAGATAGCTTGAATCGACCACCATATTGCCACCCGTATCAATAATCTGCGCGCGAATGGTGGTGTTAGCCAAAAGACGTTTTAAAACTGGGCCTGCGGTTTCCGGACTGATAGGAAAGTCTAGACTGCTTTGCTCCGCGTCGGTGCCACTGCTGGTGTCATCCAATGAATCTGGATTAATAACGATAGAGCTTGTATCAGCCGTGGCAGACCCGGCAATTGCTGCGGCAATAATTTGCCCTTGCACCAACAGGCTCTGTACGCGGGCATTGATCAGGCCTTGGCGGAATTGGTTGAAATAAAGAATGCCAATGGCCAGAATAACCAGGCCCAAAATATTAATCAGAGCAATGCGCGCTGTGAGGTTGGTAGGCGCTAGCCTCTTTAAAATTCCACGCGAGGGTTTTGGCGTGACAGGGCTGCTCTCATCGTGATCATGAAAGTCCTCTGTATCAAAATCTTTAAATGAGTCAGGCATCGCGGCGCAACGCCTTTCTTAACGGCATTATTGCTCTTTAAAACGATAGCCCACGCCATAAAGCGTTTCAATGCCGTCGAAGCTTTCGTCGACTTGATTGAACTTCTTGCGCAGGCGCTTGATGTGGCTGTCGATGGTGCGATCATCAACATAGACCTGATCATCATAAGCGGCATCCATCAGCGCATCGCGGCTTTTCACAATACCGGGGCGCAGTGCCAAGGCTTGCAAAATCAAGAATTCCGTTACTGTGAGGGTGACGGGTTGGCCAACCCAGGTGCAGGCATGACGATCTGAATCCATCACCAATTTGCCACGTTCGATAATCTTGGTGGCATCGGTCACCACAGGCGTGCCATCGCGCGGAACCGCGCGGCGCATCACCGCTTTTACCCGTTCTACTAACAAGCGCTGTGAGAAAGGCTTTTTGACAAAATCATCAGCACCCATTTTGAGGCCGAAGAGCTCATCGATCTCATCATCTTTGGAGGTAAGGAAAATTACAGGCAGATCAGTTTTTTGGCGAATGCGGCGCAAAAGCTCCATGCCATCCATGCGGGGCATTTTGATATCGAAGATCGCCATGTCGGGCGGATTATCTTGCAGACCCTGAAGCGCTGCCGCCCCATCATTATATTTCTGAACAGTGTAGCCTTCGGCTTCCAGCACCATGCCCACGGATGTTAAGATATTGCGATCATCGTCAACCAAAGCCACTATCGGCATATGTCGTCATCCCTATTGTTGTCGTGCCAGCTCGATAGGTATAAAACTGGAACAAATTGTGGCGGGAACCTTAACGCCGAAAGTGACAAAATGAAAGAGACTGTAAAACCTATCCTAGAACGGGCCAAAACTGGAACACTTTCTGTGATTGATTTCGAAACAGGGGTTCCTTTTGGAGCCTTGGTCAATGTGGCAACCGATGAGCAGAGCCACCCGATATTCTTGTTCTCACAACTCGCGCGCCACACCAAATCTCTGAACGCTGATCCATGTGCCAGCCTTCTGGTGATGGAGTTGCCACAAGCGGGTGATGCGCTCACTGGCTTTCGCGCCACCATCACGGGCCGCATGGAGCAAGTGAGTGAAGGTCTTCACGCCCGCTATGTAGCCCATCATCCTTATGCAGAAATGTATGCGGGCTTTGGCGATTTTGGCTTTTGGCGCATGGTGCCGGAGATGGTTTATGTGGTGGCGGGGTTTGGCCGGATTCAAAGCTTTAGGGCGGAAGAGGTGTTTGCCTAAAGTGTCAAATCTGCGTTGGCACTCTCCGCAATCACCGTTCTGATATTTAACAGATCATTGCTGGCAATCCAATTCTTCGCATAGGTCATATCAAAGCCAAGGTCGAGCCAGCGTTGGATCAGGCGGCGTTCTAGCTCTTCAATCGGCACACGGAGATAGAGTGAAAAATCAAGCAGGGGTTTCAGGCGATCCCATGGGCTTTGTTTGAGCAGCAGATAATTGCCTTCGACGATAATGAACTTAGCCTCATCGGTTACAATATCAGCGGCGGCGCGTGAAAGTTCCATGGTACGGTCAAAAACGGGAATGGCAATATCGGGTTCGCGCGCCTTGATGCGTTTCAGCAGAACCTCAAAACCCAAAATATCAAAGGTAAAAGGTGCACCTTTGCGCGGGCGATGACCACGAGCGTTTAAAACCACATCATCAAAATGAAAACCATCCATCGGAACCACGACAGAGGTTTCGCCTTGCGCAATGAGAGCATCGCGCAAATTGCCTGCAAGCGTCGATTTTCCTGAAGCGGGAGCACCCGCTACGCCCACCATGAAACGCTGAGCTTCGCCGGATTTTTTGCGGATAAGACTTGCAAGTTCAGTTAGATTTTTCATCAGGTGCCCAAGAGCTCAGGTGGTGGCTCCTTGGCGCCAGTCATCATGGCCACGGCATCTGACATCGAAAAATCTTTCGAGTTGATCGTGCAAAGCCTACGACCCAGACGATGAATGTGAATGCGGTCACACACTTCAAACACGTGCGGCATGTTATGTGAAATCAGGATGATCGGCATGCCGCGTTTTTTCACGTCGCGGATAAGTTCCAGCACGCGCCGCGATTCTTTCACGCCAAGCGCAGCTGTTGGTTCATCCATGATCACCACTTTCGAACCAAAAGCAGCGGCCCGCGCCACCGCAACACCTTGACGTTGACCGCCAGAAAGTGTCTCCACAGCTTGATTGATGTTTTGAATGGTCATCAAGCCAAGTTCTGAAAGTTTATCGCGGGCGAATTTTTGCATCGCGGCGCGGTCCATCATGCGGAAGATACTGCCCAATGGACCTGGTTTTTTAATTTCTCGACCGAGGAACATGTTGTCCGCAATCGAAAGTGCTGGAGACAAAGCAAGGTTTTGATAAACCGTTTCAATGCCAGCCGATCTGCCATCCTGTGGCGAGCGGAAATGCACTGTGGCACCGTCAAGCTTGATCTCTCCATGATCGGGTGTCACAGCGCCCGACAAAGCTTTAATCAACGTCGATTTGCCAGCACCGTTATCGCCGATCACACCCAAAATTTCATCTGAGTAGAGATCGAAGTCCGAGCCATTCAAGGCCACGACTGTACCATAGCGCTTGAACAGACCGCGAGCTTGCAAGATTGGTTTACGCATTGTCATTGTGAAGCCCTCCGTAACCATTGATCAATGGCGACTGCTACAATCACCAAGCAACCCGATGCAAAGAGCTGCCAGTAAGAGTCTACACCAGCAAGTGAGAGGCCAGTATTAAACACCCCCACGATAATAGCTCCCAGAACCGAACCAACAATCGAAGCGCGACCACCGAACAATGAGGTGCCACCAATCACCACAGCGGTAATTGAGTCAAGGTTGATGCTTTCAAAGTTGTTAGGAGACATTGAGCCGACACGGCCAATGGCAATCCATGAACCAAAGGCAATAATCAATCCAGCCAGCGCGTAAACCGAAATCAACGTGCGATCAATTTGAATACCGGAAAGTTTGGCAGCATCAGGATCATCGCCAATGGCATAAACATGGCGGCCCCAAGCGGTGCGGTTCAACATATACCAAACGACAACAGCCAGTAGGACGAGAGCGAAACTGCCGTAAATAAATGTTGCTCCTCCAGCGCTGATGCTATTGCCAAACCACAGGAGGCCTGATGCCTTTTCTTCAAGATCAACGGGCCTTATGGATTCAGAGCCCGTGTACCAGAGCTTCAGGGCATTGAAGATATAAACTGTCCCCAAAGTTACGATAAAGGGCGGGATGCGAGCCTTGGTAACAAGAACACCATTGAGTGCCCCCATCAAAGTGCCAATGGCCATGCCACAGGGAATGGCAATGAAGACTGGAATGCCATAGAGAACCGCGAGCCTGCCCATCACCATGGCCGAAATAACCAGTATGGCACCGACCGACAGATCGATGCCTGCAGTGAGGATTATGATCGTTTGAGCAACGGCAACAATGCCTGTCATCGTGACCTGCTTTAAGATCAGCGACAAGGTGCTTGGCGTTAGAAAGTTATGCGCAAAACCGAAACCCAATATGGACGCCAGCAGGATGATCGCCGGAATTGCGGTTGGATAATTGCGCAAGAAACCACGCATGCGCGAGAGCAGCGTTAGATCATCTTCCGCAAAAGAGGCCACCACCTTATCTGCCTGATCTAGCTTTGCTTCAAAGTCTGAAATTGTTTTTGTGGGCTCAGCTTTGCCCTCGGCAGCCGTTGGTTTGGCGCTCATTTTTTGCCTCTCATGATTTTCCCACCCTTTTTCGTAACGTGCCACTTAGCGGGCACTTGATAAACGAAAGGCGACATTACTGTCGCCTTTCGCAATGTTCAAGAGATTAGGCTGGTATTAGCCCCAGCACTTTGCAAGGCCTTCCTTGGTGTCAATTGACTTGACGCCATCGGCTGGCTTGTCGGTGATCAGGTTCACGCCAGTGTTCATGAAGGTCAGGCCTTCTGTAACTGTTGGCTTTGCGCCATCCTTAGCAAAAGCAGCAATAGCTTCGATGCCTTTGGAGGCCATCAACAATGGATATTGTTGTGAAGTTGCACCAATGACGCCAGCAGCAACATTTTTCACACCTGGGCAGCCACCGTCTACTGAAACGATGAGAACACCCTTTTCTTTGCCTGCCGCTTTGAGAGCTGTAAATGCGCCCTCAGCAGCTGGTTCATTGATGGTGTAAACAACGTTAATGTTTGGTTCTTTAGCAAGCAATGTTTCCATTGCTTTTTGGCCGCCTTCAGGACTTCCACTTGAAGATTCATGGCCGACCACGCGGGCATCGCTTTCTGAACCCAGAACTTTGCCATTTGGAACTTCAATACCGAAGCCCTTGAGGAAGCCTGTGTCGCGCAGAACGTCAACCGAGATATTATCTTTGTTGATGTCGAGCATAGCGATCTTGGCATCTTTAGCTGCGTCGCCGAGTTGAACCTTAGCCCAAGAACCAATCAATGTGCCAGCTTCAAAATTGTCGGTAGCGAAAGTAATATCTTGAGCTTCAGCATCACCCAGTGGTGTATCCAAAGAGATCACGAGAATACCAGCGGCGCGGGCCTTCTTCAAAGCTGGACCAACATCATCATTTGCTGGGGTGATCAGAATGCCCTTGGCACCTGCAGCAACGCAGTTTTCAATGGCTGTGATTTGTGGAGAAGCATCACTGTCTTTATCGCCCGCGAAAGCTTGCAGATCAATGCCAGCAGCGGTTGCTGCAGCAGTCGCACCTTCCTTCATCTTTACGAAGAAGGGATTTGTGTTGTTCTTAGTGATCAAGCAAGCTGGTGTGCCAGCAAATGCTGTTGTTGCAAATGCAGAAAGTGCCACGCCTAAGAGGGCGGCCTTAAGAATCGACTTCATTAGAATTCCTCCCATGGAACGGCCCATGCAGGGCCAAAAGTATCAACTGATTTACTTATGATTGAAGGACAAACGTTTCCCGTCTGCTCCCCATCATTGCGTATCCTGCCTGAAAAAATGCGCGACTGTCAATAAGTAAATCCACATGATTTATTATTGACAGCTAATCTCCATTGGGAGAAGGTCCTATAAAATATTGGAAAAGACCAGAAAAACTGGTGGCAAGGGAGGGGCTTTGAATATCGAACGTGGCACAGGAGAAAAGCTGGGCAATGCAGGCCCAACCTTGTCACGCGGCACTTCGCAGGTGGGGGTGCGGCTTTACAATGAGCGGCTGGCCTTATCGCTAATCCGGCAACATGAGCAGCTTCCAAAGGCCGAAATTGCGCGCCTAACCGGCCTTTCAGCGCAAACTGTTTCCGTTATTGTGCGCCAGTTGGAAAAAGATGATCTGCTGATTAAGGGCGAGTTGCAACGTGGCAAAGTAGGTCAGCCTCTGGCCCCATTTAAACTTAATCCGGATGGCGCATTTTCAATTGGCCTCAAAGTTGGTCGCAGATCTGGTGATCTTGTCTTGCTTGACCTTGCTGGGCATGTGCGTGCGACAGTGCGCCAAGCCTATCACTTTCCCTCGCCTGCCGAATTCTTGAGCTTTGCTAAAAACGGAATTGCCACATTAGTGGATAGTCTACCCGCTCATTTGCGGCCACGGATTTCAGGCTTGGGAATTGCTGCGCCCTTTGAACTGTGGAACTGGGAAGAAGAAGTTGGCGCACCACATGATGTGTTAGAAGCCTGGCGCGGCTTTGATCTCATCGGCGAATTGGCGAAGGTTTGTAATTTTCCAGTGTTTCCGTGCAATGATGCGACATCGGCTTGTGCCGCAGAATTATTTTTTGGGCGCGGCAAAGAGTTCCAAGATTTTGCTTATTTTTATATTGGCTTCTTTATCGGCGGCGGCATTGTGATCAATGGCTCACTTCTGCAGGGCCGTACGGGTTATGCTGGAGCCATGGGGCCAATCCCAGTTCCCGGACCCAACGGACCTGAACAATTGATCAGACATGCCTCGACCTATCAACTCGAAAGAATGCTGGTAGCCGAAGGCCGCGACCCTCTCCTGCTTTCACGCAGCCGCGATGACTGGTCGGACGTTGGACCTGCACTTGACCATTGGATTAATCTGACCGCGCAGAGCTTGGCCTATGCCAGTCTGGTTGCAGCTTCAGTGATGGAGTTTGAAGCTATTATTATTGACGGAGCTATTCCAGCAGATGTGCGCCAGCGCATTGTCGCTGGAATACAATCAAAATTGCCAGAGCTCGATCAACGCGGTATTGCTCCCTTGAAAATTGTCGAAGGTTTGATTGGTGTAGATGCCAGAGCAAAGGGAGCGGCCAGCCTTCCCTTGTTTGCCAACTTCATCATTGATCGTGACGTTTTATTCAAAGAGGCTCAAAATGCTTAAAGGTTTAAACCCACTGCTCGGACCAGAACTTTTAAAAGTGCTGCGCGCCATGGGCCATGGTGATGAGATTGCTATTGTTGATGGCAATTACCCCGCTGACACGGATGCCAAGCGCTTAGTGCGGGCTGACGGGATCAGTGCCACTGATTTGCTCGATGCAATTTTAAGCGTGATGCCATTGGATGAAATGGTGCCGGATTGTGCCTTCCGGCCCGCCGCTTACAATGACCCCAAGCGTATGGAACCAGTGTTTGCAGATTTCGAGGTAATTGTGAAAAAATGGGAACCCAAGAGCCACATCACAACTTTGGTGGGTGCGGATTTTTATAATCGCGTGAAGGGCTGCTATGCTATAGTTGCTTCCAGCGAAGCCAGACTTTATGGCAATATCATTTTGAAGAAGGGTGTTATTCACCCGAAGTAATTTGGAGCTTCTGTTGAAATCATTCTCTGACCTGACCGAACAAGAAATTATCGCCCTTGCCATCTCAAGCGAGGATGATGATGCGCGAGCCTATGCGGGCTTTGCCCATGCCTTGATGGCGGATTATCCGGCATCGGCCAAAGTCTTTGTGGAAATGGCAGAAGAAGAACACGAGCATCGCCGCAGCCTCACAGAATTATACGCCAAAAAATTTGGCGATTATATTCCGTTGATCCGGCGGGCCGACATTAACGGCTTTGTAAAGCATAAGCCGGCTTGGACGTTGAACAAGCTTGGCATTGATGCGATGCGCAAACGGGCCGAAGTGATTGAGCTTGAGAACTATCGCTTCTACACGCAAGCCACTGACCGTTCATCTGATCCACAAGTCAAAAAGCTTTTGAGCGATTTGGCCGCTGCCGAAAAGGGTCATGAATCTTTGGCCTCTAAACTCGGGCTTGAGCATTTAACGACCGATGCCAAAATTGACGAAAATGAAACCCAGCGCCGTCTGTTCCTGTTGCAGGTGGTGCAGCCTGGCCTTGTTGGTTTGATGGATGGATCGGTTTCAACTTTGGCCCCCATTTTTGCTGCGGCTTTTGCCACCGGCAATACATGGCAAACTTTTCTCGTTGGTGTTGCTGCATCCATAGGGGCTGGTATTTCGATGGGTCTGGCAGAAGGCCTATCCGATGATGGCAAGCTAACCGGGCGTGGCCATCCGCTTATTCGCGGCCTCGCATCGGGCATTATGACGGCGGTTGGTGGTCTGGGCCACACATTGCCATTTTTGATCACTGACTTTCACAGCGCATTTATTTTAGCCGTGCTGGTGGTCATTGTTGAACTTGGGGTGATCTCCTGGATCCGCTGGAAATATATGGATACACCTTTTGTGAAAGCCGCCTTGCAAATTGCCGTGGGCGGCCTTCTGGTGTTTCTGACCGGCATCTTTATCGGCAGCGCCTAGCAATTATACGCCTAACTTAACACCAACATTCACATATCCCTCTGGCAGATCACCTTTTAAATTTGTGACGCGCTTGTTGAAGATGCAATCGATGATTTGATCAACGGCCTGCTTGGCGCCTGCCACACGTGATGGATGATCCGTATCAGCCGCCGCATGCGGCAGAAGTTCAATGCGGCCTGGATATTTTTTGGCCAATGGCAAATAGGCAACCAAAGGCCCGATCAAAGTGCCATCAGCAGATTTGAAAATATCAGCGTCGATGGCGGCGCTTGCAATTTTGCCGGATGCCATTGCGATATCGAGGGCGGCTACATCAACGCATTCGCCCCGATCATAGTTGAGCAACACTGAATCTGAATTCATCACATCCAAAATTTTTGCATTGATCATTCCGGCATTGGCAAATTGCTTGGTGGCACTATCAAGCGCTCCTAAGCCTGTATGCACACTCAGCACATCAGCATTCTGAGCGGCGGCTTCTGCCGTAGCGGCATAAATAAAGCCATTGGCTTCGATGCGCGATTGATGCGGAGCCCTAGCATGGACTTTCACCGTCATGCCGAAAGCGGCTGCGAGCTTTGCAACCTCTCCGCCAATATTGCCGTAGCCGATAATGGCGATGGTTTTTCCTTCGAGCTTGGCAGTCGGAAAATCCCGTAAATTTTTTCCAGTATCAAACTCTCCAGCCACACTACGGCGGTGAAGTTCATCTATTGGCAAGCCCGGCTGCAGGCGCAGCAAGGCTTTGAATGTCATTTGTGCGGTTGCGCGTGAATTGAACCCAGGCGTGTTCATCAAAGGGGCCGCACCCTTCGCACCATTGCCACCACCCCAAGAGGCTGATCCCATATTGCCGGTGCCCGCGCCGATACGCACACCTCCCGATTTGAAGATCGATGCCTCGGGCAGGAAAGTTGCTGCAGCGATCACTGCATCATATTGGCCCTTGTCAGTTAGTGGCAGAATCTCAGCTTCTGTCGAGATATCTGGCAAATAGAAGAAGTGAATCTTTCCAGATTCGTAAGTTCTCGAATCTTGAGCCGCG